>JAIOTO010000004.1 GCA_021106765.1 Methanosarcinaceae archaeon | reverse complement strand
AGGAAAAGGTGCGTCAGATCAATGACGGGTATCCTCCGATCTGGGAGGAGGGGTTGGAGGATCTGATGAGCAAGCATTCACAGAAGAACCTTGTCGCCATGTCGGACTATGATTATGCGGTTGCGAACACGGACGTTTCGTTCATCTGTGTGGGCACGCCTTCGGATGAGGATGGGAATATCGATCTCTCTATCGTGGGTGGTGCAAGTAAGAGCCTCGGGGAGGCCATCGGGAAGAAGGACGGATACCACATCGTTGTGGTGAAGAGCACTGTCGTTCCCGGGACCACGGAGTCCGTGGTGCTGCCTCTCATCGAGGAACATTCGGGCAAGCGTGCAGGTGTGGACTTTGGTGTGGCTATGAACCCGGAGTTTTTGCGTGAAGGCAAGGCCATTTATGATTTCATGCATCCCGACAAGATCGTGGTGGGTGCAGTCGATGAACGCACATCGGCCATAGTGTCCGAACTGTACCGGGCCCTGGACTGCGAGATCACGCAAACGATCCCCCGGACGGCAGAGATGATCAAGTACGTCAACAATTCCTTCCTTGCCACCAAGATCTCCTTTGCCAATGAGATCGGCAACATCTGCAAGAAGCTCGACATCGATACCTATGAGGTTATGAAAGCGGTCGGTGCGGATATCAGGATCTCACCACATTTCCTCAATGCAGGGGCGGGTTTTGGAGGTTCGTGCTTCCCCAAGGACGTACGGGCACTGATCGGCAAGGCCAAGGAAATGGATTATTATCCCGGTCTGCTCGAATCCGTGATCGAGGTCAATGAGCTGCAGCCTCTGCAGATGATCGAGTTACTGGAAGAGAAGCTCGGGAGTATCAACGGCAGACGTATCGCAGTGCTTGGCCTGGCCTTCAAGAACGATACTGACGACATACGCGAATCCCGCTCAATACCGGTCATCAGGAAACTCATGGAGAAAGGCGCCCTGGTGGCGGCCTATGATCCCATGGCTGCGGACGGCATGAAAGCTCTCTTCGATACGATCACCTACTGTGACAGTGCCACCGAGGCCCTCAGCAATGCGGATGCCTGCCTGATCATGACCGAATGGGACGAGTTCAGGGCCCTGGACTCCGAGTTCGGACAGATGAAAGAGCGTATCGTCCTGGATGGACGTCATCTGATCGATCCTGAGACTCTCTCACAGGATATCGATTACGTGGGACTGTGCTGGTGAGGGTACAATGGGTACTTCCGGGGAAATGAAAGAGGACGTACAGGGTCGTATCGAGTCCTTTGACCAGAGCGTCCGTAGTCTGGAGCGGCGCCTGAGGGCGTTAGAGCGCCGTATGTCTGTGGAGGTGCCGCCGGAGGACCTGGGCACGTTCCCTGAGCCATCCCACCCGCCGACCCTGTCGGCCCCGTCGAACGGGGAAGTGGCAAAAATGGCAGAAGAACTCCGCAGGATCAGGGGGGATGTGGATGAGCTTGTTTCTCTGGTACAGGGATCCCTCCGGCAGGACATCGACCAGCTATCGGACCGTCTGGATGCGGCCACGGATGATCAGAATGCGCGTATCAGCCGGATCGAGGAACAGAACCGTATCAGTATCGGATCCATAAAGATCCCCGTCGAACTCTCCGGGATCCTGGGTGGCGCAATGCTTCTGGTTGCCGGCAGCCTGATCATGGCCGAACGCTGGGACATCATACGCTCGCCCTATTTCTCCTTCTCCCTGGCAGGAGTACTGGCCGCAGGCGTGTTCGTCAAGTTCTATCTGGCAAACAAAAAGGTAGTCTGAAGACTTCCCGAAAAGCTCCTTCAGCTAGCTCTTACCTTAACCAGATAGCTGTCCGAGTAGTCTCCGTATCCCCCTGCCACGGCCTTCACGGAGACGTATCCTTCATGTTTTCCAGGGGACAGACTGGCGTTATCAAGCGACAGGATGATCTCACCATTGCTATTAGTGACCCCTGCTGCAGCAACGGTTTCGGAAGGGTCCCTTAGCACCACATTACATCCTCCCACAGGTATGTTCTCCACATTCCGGACCGTGATCAGCATGGGAGGTGAATCCCCGTAACCGGATGGTATGGAAAAATTGCTTATGTTTGATACTGCATACATCGGACGTGGCGGAGCCGGCGTGTTCACAATACCTGCAAGGATCACGGCAGAACCGATGAGTCCGATGGTGGTAAGCACCACCATGCGGATGGGGAGACCGATGGCTCCCTTCTCATTGCGAAAAAGTCTCAGTGGCAGCATAGATCTGGCATCACTTTGTCTTGATGATCATCACGGCATCCGTTTTCTCATAGTCATAGAAACCGTTCGCCGAAATGGTCAGGTCCATAGTCCCCTCGTTCTGGTTCGCGCCAAATTCTATGGGGGCGCTATTTGTGGTCAGTGTGGTCTCTCCATTGATATCCGTGCTGTTGGTAGCCACACCACCAAGTCCGCGCAGTACTACATTCGCATCACGGACAGGCTCGCCATCAGGGTCCATTGCCCTGATCTTGACCAGTATCGTCAGTGGGTTCTGGGCGGTCACGGCATCGACTATGATCGTATTGCCTGACGTGAGGACACTGGTGCTCAGCCCTGATTCCTGTATATCCACCGACATGTTCTTGGTTGGCGGGGGTATGATGGCAATAAGGGCTGCCAGCGCTACCATACCGACCACAAGCATCACCACGATATTGATCGGAAGCTCTATCGCAGAATCGTCATTGAACAATCTATTTTTGCATTTCATTTGACCACCATTTAAACCATAATTTGCGTTTTAGGGGAGATGGGAATCCTCTCACATCATATATAAATTGTGCGATTGTAACATTAACTTCGACTATCACCCTAACATTTTTGTCGTTACATTGATGTACCAAAAACATATTCTAATCCCCATGAAAAAGATCGTGATCATCGATTATGGGCTTGGCAATCTTCGAAGTGTTCGCAAAGGGCTGGAGCATGCCGGCGCAGAGGTCGTTATCTCAAAGGATCCGGCAGACGTCAGGGATGCTGATGGTGTGATCCTTCCGGGGGTCGGTGCTTTTTCCGATGCCATGAAGAATATCGTCCCTTTTCTTGATGTCATTGATGAATATGTGACATCAGGCAGGCCAATGCTCGGTATCTGTCTCGGGCAGCAGTTGCTCATGGCCCATTCCGAGGAGGGGCAGAAGACGACCGGTCTTGATCTGGTATCCGGGCATGTTGTTCGTTTCCCACACACGGGCCTGAAGGTTCCCCACATGGGCTGGAACTCCCTCACCATCGAGCAGGACCATCCGTTCTTCAAAAACATCCCCGATGGGACCTTTGTGTATTTTGTACACTCCTTTTACGTGGATACGGATCCTGCCCACACCCTCGCATCATGCGAGTATGGTATCCGTTTCGCAGCCTCTGTTGTCAACGAGGCCGGAAATGTCATAGGGACCCAGTTCCACCCGGAGAAGAGCGGGGACATGGGGCTGCAAATGCTAAGAAATTTCGTGAATATGTGTTAAGCTATCAGGAAGATCGATCATGGATATAGAAGGTTATGCAAAACGTGCCCTGTGCAAGGGTGAAACAGATATAGAGGATCGGCTGACAGAACGTATACTGGAGGTCAAAGAAACAAGTTCCGGGCATGCCCGCAACCTTGCAAGAGCGGCCATCACGGAAGCCAGGGCCACCCTGAACGTGCAGGGTGAAGTCCTTACATCCACCATATCCGGTGTCACCATGGGCCAGTTCGGGGTCGGTTCCCGTGGATTGGGCGATTTCCATGCCCACGAGAAGATCGCCGAGGTCATAGGCAGGACCAGTGCGGCCGTGGACTCCACCCATCTGGACGACTCCGGTGCGGTCAGTATCGACAACAATGAATATCTCATCATCACCGTGGACGGCATGCACTCACGTCTCAGTGATTTCCCATTCCTGGCAGGGTTCCATGTGGCACGTGCCTCCCTGCGTGACGTGTATGTCATGGGTGCGCGCCCCACGGCCCTGCTCTCGGATATCCATGTGGCCGATGACGGTGATGTGGCCAGGATATTCGACCACATCGCAGGCATCACCACCGTCTCCGAGCTCACCAACATCCCCCTGGTCACAGGTAGCACCCTGCGGATCGGTGGCGACATGGTCATCGGGGAGCGTATGACAGGTGGCGTGGGTGCCGTGGGTGTGACCTCCGAGCTGACCGCCAGGGAGAGCACCCAGGTGGGGGACGTCGTCCTGATGACAGAAGGAGCAGGCGGGGGGACTATTTCCACCACGGCCCTGTATTATGAGATGCATGATGTGGTGGACGAGACCATCAACATCAAGTTCCTGGACGCCTGCGAGGCCCTTATCGACTCCGGGCTCACCAGGAATGTCCACGCCATGACCGATGTGACCAATGGAGGTATTCGCGGCGATGCCAAAGAGATCTCCCGCACAGCCGGTGTAAAACTTATCTTTGACGAGTCACGGATGCGTCCCCTGGTCAATCCTAAGGTACTCGCTATGCTGGAATCCCTGGAGATAGACTATCTGGGCGTATCCCTGGATGCCCTGCTTATCATCGCACCACCGGAATATGCGGATGCTATCATGACCACCGTAAAAGATGCCGGTGTTGATATCGATATCATTGGCAATGTGGAAAAGGGAAGTGGTGCTGAGGTCATTATCGATGGTCAGCTACATGATTTCACCCCACGTTTCCGTGAATCCGCATACACGCCCATAAAAAAGATGATCGGAGATGAGCAGCCCCGCGACTTCGAGGAGATGAAGATGGCAGTCGATGATGCGGCTCGTCGTTCCATTGAAAAGAAGAAAAAGGTCATTGAGATGATACGCAGCAGCGAATGAGCTCAGGGCTGCTCATCGCTCATCTTCACAAGAAGCACAGGCCCGTCCTTGCCAGTGATCTCCACCCTGTCACCCACCTCAATATCGTCTTCTGAACGTGTTTTCCAGTACTCGCCCTTATAGCGGACATATCCCGGTCTGTCCGGCCCGATGGGATCGATCGCCTCGGCAATATCTCCGGTCGGGTCTTCGCCGATCACAGGTTTACGGTGTCGCACCTCTATCACCTTGTACAGGGCGAACGCAAAGAACAATCCCACGATTACCGTGGGGACCACGACGGCAAATATCATGGACTGCTGTACATCAGCGGGTGTATACCAGCGCGGGAAGTCCATGGGAATAAGGAAGATACTCCCTGCCATAAGACATACGACACCAGCAATCCCCAACACCCCGAATCCCGGGGCCTGTAATTCAAGTACCATTAATACCACCCCCACACCGATCAGGAAGAGCGCAGCGATGTTCACATCGAACCCCATCCCGATAAGTCCCAAGGTGATCGCTATCACTCCAAATATCTCTGCCCCGAATCCCGGGTTCGATATCCCCAGTACGATGCCGTATATTCCCAGCATCATCAGTAATGAGGAGATGATCGGGTCAGAGATGATATCCATGATAGACAATCCCAGGGACGGCTTGTGGAATATGATCTCAGCTCCACTGGTGTCCAGTTCATGATCGTTAATGATCTGCCCATCCACCTGGTTCAATAGGTCCTCAATATCGGATGCCACGAATTCGATCACTCCGAATTCCAGTGCGTCCTGGGCATTTAGATTTAGATTCTCGGTTATGAACCGTTCGGTCGCTGTCACATTGCGTCCGTGCATGCGTGCGTTCTCGGTGGCACGTTCCACAAGGGCGTTCACGATCTTATCATCCTCTATCGGCTCGATTCCTCCCGCCGACATGCTGACTGGCTGGGCGGACCCGATGATCGTATGAGGTGCCATGGCCGCGATATCCGTGCTGATCAGTATGAGTGTGCCCGCAGACCATGCCTTTGTTCCCGCCGGATACACATACCCTATAACAGGGACACTGGATTGCTGCATATCTTCGATGATCGTCAGCGTCTCATCCAACCCTCCACCGGGCGTGTTCAGGGTTATGATAAGGGCTTCGAACTCTCCCCCTTCAGCTGTGGCAAGAGCCTCTTTTATGATATCATCCGATGCAGGTGTGATGGTATCCGATAGGTCCACCACCAGCACTGCGGGTTGTGATGAGGCACAGGCTGGTGAGAGGAGAAAGATAGTTACGATAATCAAAAAAAAGGGAAGGTAGGACCGTGGGGCATGTCTCATACGATCATCTGTTCCCTATCACTTTTTTTTGGTAAAGGCCTGGGTGAGGGCTGCGATCTCTCCCATACTGGTTGAATTGGAGATTATCACCATGTTCTTCTCCCGCGCGACCTCTGCTATGGTCTGCAGTTCTCGCAACTTAATGGCTGCGGGCACATCCTGGTACATTTCAGCTGCTCCTCTCATCTTCTCAGCGGCCTTGAACTCACCATCAGCCAGGATGATACGGGCACGTTTCTCACGTTCAGCTTCGGCCTGTTTGGCAATAGCACGCATCATCGTCCCATCGATGGTCACATCTCTCAGGGTCACAGAGGTGACCTTGATACCCCATGGATCGGTGGAAGCATCCAGTATTTCCTGAATATCCTTGTTCACAGTATCACGTTCAGACAGCACCTCATCCAGTTCGATCCGCCCTATCACATCTCTCAGGGTGGTCTGGGATAACATTGCTGTGGCGTATTTGTAGTCCTCTACCTCATTCACAGCTGAGGCAGGATCGATGACCTTGTAGTAAATAACAGCATCCACTGCTACTGTAACATTGTCATAGGTGATCACTGATTGTTTTGGTACATCTATGGTGATCACACGCAGGTCCACCTTCACGACCGTATCAATAATGGGTATTATCAGGAAGATCCCCGGTCCCTTAACGCCACTGAGCCGTCCCAGCCTGAAGATCACAACACGTTCGTATTCCTTTACGATCTTGACAGCCTGGGATAGGATTATGATCCCTACAATAAGCGCAGGGAACATTATTTGTTCGATCATGTATTTTTATCTCCTGAATGATGTTGGATGTTTCTAAATAAAAAGCTATTGCATTAGAAAAAGGTAGGTAGTTGGGCCTGAAATATCTAAGGGGATTGTACATGAAAGCATTGTAAATTTTGCAAAGGATTGTTTGTTTCAGACCCACTTTAACATTGTTATAATGGTTTATTAATCTGTGTATATTTGAAGTGTGAAATTCCAAACATCCCCCCGTGTCTGTAAATAAGGCGTCTGCTTCATATTCGATGTCCGGTATATTGATTCCATGACGCAAAGACATAAATCTAACATATAACAATTTAGAATACGATACAATGAAAGAAGAATGTACAGAATGCAAAGGACAGGGGTCCAAAGAAGTGGCTACGGAGAAATGTCCAGAGTGTAAAGGTTCCGGAAAGGCCAAATCTGTAAATCTTATGGATCTGTCCAAAAAGGATATGAGCAGTTTTTTAGAAGGCGCCTCTGTGTGTGAACGATGCGGTGGCAGTGGTACGGTCAAGATCACCGATCCCTGTCCGGTTTGCAAAGGAGCTGGTGCTTTCTATAAATGTGATATCTGTGGAAAACCCATCGACAAGCCAATTGATGGAAAAGAGGTGTGTAAGAGCTGCGGCAGTGTAGAACTGGTCCATCAGCTTGATGACTCATGTGATCTCAATGAACTGGAGACGGGCAAGCTCTATCATGTAACGGTCAACAATACCGCTCCTTTTGGTGTGTTCGTAGACATTAATTCTAACATGCGCGGCCTTATCCATTCGAGCAATCTTCAGGGAACACTTGAAGAGGGCGAGCATGTCATTGTTCGGCTGAACGAGATCAGGTCAGATGGGAAGCTGGACCTTGTACCCCGGTCCATATCTGAGTATCAGACAGTCGATGTCGAAAAGTGTCTGCCTGTGAGATTGTCTTCCGAACTTTCGGACCTGTCCGGCAGACTTGTGAAGATCGAGGGCGAGGTCATTCAGGTAAAACAGACCTCTGGCCCCACGATATTTACGATATCTGACGACGCTGGTATCATGTCATGTGCAGCGTTCGAGGGCGCAGGAGTGCGGTGTCATCCCGATATCGACATGAACATGATCGTCAACGTTATCGGTGAGGTTGCCTTCAGGGGCGAAGTGGTCCAGATAGAGGTAAAGAGTATGAAACGCCTGGTGGGCGCAAAGGAGACTGCTGTCAAAGAGCGCATAGATGCGGTCATCGACAAAAGGGCTGAAGCCACCGACATAGAGTTCCTGGTCAAGAGTCCTATCCTGGAAAAATTACGGCCTGCCATGAAAAATGTCGCAAAACAGATAAAGAAGGCCATCATGCTGTCCACGCCCATATTGCTGCGTCATCATGCGGATGCAGACGGTATGACGGCGGCCGTTGCCATAGAAAAGGCTATACTGCCATTGATAGAGAAGGTCAACGGCCCGGATGCGGAATATTATTACTACAAACGTTCTCCTTCAAAGGCACCTTTCTACGAATTGATGGATGTGACCCGGGATGTCTCATTCGCACTAGAGGATGCTGCACGACATGGGCAAAAGCTGCCACTGGTGATCATGGTGGATAATGGTTCCACCGACGAGGATACACCGGCTATGAGGCAGGCTCAGGTATATGGTATCAACATGGTCGTGGTGGATCATCATCATCCCGATGACGTGGTTGACCAGTACCTGCTGGGACATGTCAATCCTGCTCATGTGGGTGGGGACTTTGGTATCACTGCCGGCATGCTGTCCACGGAGGTCGCCCGGATGATCAACCCGGATGTGACCGATGAGATCAAACATCTGCCGGCGATCGCTGCAGTGGGGGATCGATCTGAATCTCCGGAAGCACATGACTATATCGAACTCGTATCAGACAGATATTCACTGGATCGGTTGAAGGATATTGCCCTTGCTCTCGATTTTCAGGCATATTGGCTAAAGTTTAACAGTGGGAGAAAAATTGTGGATGAGATCCTGGATCTCGGTGACCATAAACGTCATCATCAACTGGTGGATCTGTTATGTGAGCAGGCAAATGGTATGATCGATGATCAGCTGGATGCCTGTATACCGAACGTGAAGTCCCAGGATCTGCCCAATGGGGCGGTACTGAATGTGCTGGATGTTGAGAACCATGCTCACAAATTTACTTTCCCACCACCCGGAAAGACCTCTGGCGAGGTCCATGACAGAATGTGTCATAAATTCGAGGGTAAGCCTGTGGTGACCATCGGGTATGGTCCGGATTTTGCGGTGATACGTTCAAAGAACGTCCTGATGAACATTCCCCAGATGGTCAGGGAACTCCACGATGAGATCAAAGGTGCCGGTGTTAATGGAGGGGGTCATCTGGTGGTCGGCAGCATCAAGTTCGTAGAAGGAATGCGCACAGAAGTGCTCACAAAACTTGTAGAAAAGGTAGGATCAGTGCAGGTGGAGTGATCCCACTCGCGCTGGTTGACATCCTGTGCGTAAATGTAAGGAACCACCCGTGTTCCAACGGGTGGTAATTCACATCAGTCTACTCTGGCGATCCGCACCAGTGAGCACACAGGAACGTCGTCCACGGTATCAGTATTCATTTTGTCAACGATGACCGCAACTCCCACAGGATCCGCACCAGTGTCGCGAAGCTGATCGATCACATCGATGATCGTAGATCCGGATGACATCACATCATCAACGATAATACATTTCTTGCCTGCCACATTTCCGAAGTTATGACTGAAAATCCCGCGCTTTTTCTCTTTTTCCTTGTGGCTGTCATATCCATGGAATATGGCAAACTCGGTTCCGAGCTCTTCGGCCACCATGATCGCCATGGGTATGCCGCTCGTACCGATCCCCACAACCATATCCACAGTCGTGTCGGTCTTGCTGATCGATTCAAGCATCATGTCACAGAGGGCCTGAGATATATATCTGAGCCTGAAGGAGCTTTTTCCAATACTACTCCAGTTCACAGAGATATCCTTTGGGGCAGAAGACACGGTCTCTATCTTTGATCGTGTCAGGAGCCATGTAACGGTATCCCTGGATACATTAAGTTCATTTGCTATCTGGCCGGTGACAAGCCCGTTGGATTGTAATTCCATTGCTTTATGGACAAGTTCTTCGATATTTTTCATATATGTCCCTATCCTGAGATGTTCTTCAACTATTACCTATAGATGTCTTCTATCCAATATGTACCTTTTTCATGTTATAATTTTCTTTTTCTGGTCTTCTTTAATTTAGAGCCACATACAGGACACACATCACCTTCATCGAACTTTCTCCTGCACCCGGTACATCTCTTTCCCCAGACAAGCACATCCTTTATCTTCTTCTGGGAGATCGGTGCTACATTGATGCCCATGACAGCGGCAACGTTCTGCACAGCATAGTCATCGGTAAGGAGTACAGCATCTTCCTTATATTCCAGTGCTTTTGCAAGTATGTCAATATCTGTTGCAGACAGTTCTTCTGCATCTTGTGTATGACGTGCTGTTCCAATAACCTCTGCCCGAATTAGAGGATCTGGTATCTCTGAACGTGTTCCTCTTTCACAAGCAAGATCGAACCGCATACGAGCTTCCCTGCTCTTTAGTTCTTCACCAACGGCAGGTACGGTGATGAACTGCGAGTTCTCCTTATGGTATCCGTTGATAAAAACGGCTGAATCTGCGATATAGAGTGTCATGTTATGCCCTGTATCTTTTATATATCAAATTCATAATAATGGTGTGCGTCCAACTATGTGGGATAAAGTTCTCCGCACATTCGCGGATCTCACTGATCAGCCTGTTCGAAGAGGGGCGACCCTATTTCGATACCCTTATTCGTGACGATGAGTTCCCGTATGTGTGTATCGTGTTCGCTCCTTCTCATCTTAAGTACCGCTATAGTCTTCTTCAAATGCGACGCAGTCTCAACATAGTGCATTGTGATGATCGTATCCATTCCACGTATATTATTCACAATCGATGCGATACTATCTGTTTCGTCGGTGAATATGGCAGTTATACCTTTTGACGTGAAGAGTTTTGTAAGTATCCGTATATATTGTTGTTTATTCATCTTGTCCAGTGAGGCATCAAGTTCATGGATCCCGTCCAGAACGATCCTCTTTGCCTGCATCTCATCTATAAGTGTTTCAAGTTCCAGCGTGTGCATATCCGTAACCAGTAATGCCGGATCTACATGGATTACCCTGATCCTTTCGGATGTAATATGTTCGTCAAGGTCGTGTCCAATGGAGCTGGCGGCTGCTTTGATCTGTTGTTCATTCTCATCAAAGGATACGATGATCCCGGGTTCGTTATCATTGGCTCCCTGATAGATGAATTGTATCCCAAGGCACGTCTTACCGGTGCCGCTGTCCCCACTGAGCAGGGTGTTTGTTCCGGATAGCAGGCCACTTCCTGTCATCCGGTCAAGGCCAGTTATTCCTGTGGCTACCCGTTGGTCAGATACCTGATGATCTGCCATCGATATAGTGTCCGTACGGATCGTTATTCCCTTATCTGTGATTGAAAAATTGTGTCTTCCTGAAAGGTAGCCCTGTCCACGCATCTTGAGCACTTCCAGATGCCTTGTCCTCTGATCGTGTTTCAGGTCGTTCGAAAGGTAGATGATCCCATCAGCCACATGTCCAAGGTTACTTTTTACGAGTTCATCTTCGGAGAGATCTCCTGTCACAAGGACCAGTGATCCCCATTTTTTCATCCTGAGGAATAGATCATAGAAGAACCGACTCCGGGTTTCTCCATCAAGGGTGCCTCCGATCATTGTTATTGGATCGATCACGATCCGATCGGGTTTTAGTTTTTCTATGGCTTCTTCCAGATTCCACATGAACGAATATATTCCTTTGTCCAGGGTATCCGTTCCTATGGGCAGATAGCTTATGTTTCCCTTTGATATCAGTGAGATATCATAGAAACTGTGGTTCGACATGAAGCTGTTCAGAATAGTGACCGGTTCGTTGAGAGATGTCACATACATGCAAATTTCATTCTTTTTAGCAGCACTGTATATCGATTGCATTACCATTGTTGTCTTTCCGGTACCTGCTGTACCAGCTATCAGTACGGCAGAGGGTTTCTGGAATCCTCCATTGAGGATATCATCAAGCCCTGGAATATTGGAATTCACACATTTCATCGGAGCACCCGGGTAATATATTTTAAAATATATCTTCGATTGAAAAGGATATATAGTTTTTGCTGTTCCCGTATCGATTACAGTGAAATCACAAGAAATATAGATATAGAATTACGGATAAACTGGGAATAGATATTATGGATATGTTGAAAGCAAAAGATACGATCGTTGATTTCATTCGAACACGGGCCAAGGAAGCAGGTGTCAATGGTACGGTGGTTGGTATCAGTGGAGGCATCGATTCGGCGCTTGTTGCATTCCTGGCTGTTGAGGCGCTGGGAAAGGATCATGTGCTTGGCATACACCTACCTGAGCTCAATTTAACCCCTGCAGAGGACGTGCTGGATGCTACCGAGGTTGCCGATGAGCTCGGTATCGAGTTAAAGGTGATCAATATCGGGGAGCTCATGGAGTCATTCATGAACGTGATTCCTGATAGTGTTCAGGCAGATTCCCATGTGAATGGTAACCTCAAGGCCAGGATGAGGATGTCCATTCTCTATTATTATGCGAACCTTCGTGGAAGCATCGTTATGGGTACCGGCAACAAGACCGAGATCCTGATCGGATATTTCACCAAATATGGGGACGGTGGCGTGGATATTGAACCCATCGGGGATCTCTACAAGACCGATGTGCGTGAGATGGCCCGGCTGCTGGGCGTTCCCGAAGGAATCCTTACCAAACCCCCCTCTGCAGGGTTGTGGGAAGGGCAGACAGATGAGGATGATCTCGGAATGTCATACGATATGATCGATCGCATCCTTCAGATGCTGTTTGCGGGCGAGGACAAAGTTATCGTACAGCAGGTTCTGGGAGCGTCTGTCGGTCAGATCGATTCCTTGCTCTTGCGTGTGAATGCCAATACACACAAAAGAATAGCACCACCCATTGCGGATCTTGATGAAGTTCGCCAGTCGAACTGAACCGCGGACCGTGTGCGTGCTCCTTCCCATCACCTGGATGGAAATTCGTTGGGTCGATGTGTGCGTATGAGAGGTTTTGCCAGGTGGCGTCTTGCACATGGGGGAACCTCGTAGATACCAGGTGTAATGTTCCGTATCCTCTCACTTTGCTGAAGGGTGTCGGATCGCATACCACATTTCCTACATCTGTAACCCTGGTCCTTACCTGCGGATTTCATTCGTTTTCCGCAGGATGGGCAGGTAGGATTGCTGATGTCGTAGGCGCATGCAAGTGATATGATCTCGATCTTTTCGATGTTCAGGGTATCTTCCTTAACACTTCCGGATACCCGTATCATGTCACCAGGGATCAGTTTGCGTATAAGTTTGCGGAAGTTCTTTGTGGGCTCAAAAGCTGCACAGTCGATACATCTGCCATCCCTGTCACAGACGGGGACGATGGTATGCCCCCCTCTTATCGTATGAGGGAGTTCGCAGACCCTGACCTCAATGGTATATGAATGCATATCCTGGATATCGGCTATCCTTTCGACGGAGATCAGATGCATATCAGTGCCCTGATCTGTGCGGAAGATAGCATAGCGCTCAATAGGTTCGGATAATATCATGTTGGAGGCTAAAGTTACAGCTTCAACGGACTTGCCTCGTATCCCAAAAAGAACAGGGTCCGGTGAATGGGGTACGCAGACAATGAGATCATTTGTCCTGTCAATGGTATCCCAGGTACCCGGATATGTGGCCAGGTCGGCTTTCCATACACTTTCTTCATCCACACTCCGTGATGTCCCCCATACAGTCCTCTGTCGATATGCCAGGTACTCATAGGTATGATCCCATCCTTCCCGAATCATGGCCCCGCATGCAGCCAGAGCCCCTATCAACCCCCGCCCGTTCTTATAACCTTTTGCAGGGATACCGAGGTCATGGATAATATCCTTTGCAGTGTCAATGGAGATAACCTCCCTGACAGTCCTGATAAAGAACTCTTCCAGTACCACCCTTGCGTGTTCGTGGTCTGTATCATTGAAAAAGACAACTCCGGGGTTCGTCTTTTCACATTCCATTTCTGCCAGGGATTCTATCCGTGATGTCACATGTTCCATGACCGCATCGGGTCTGTCGGTATCCAATTGAATGGCAATGGATGCATTACCCCTGGTCTTATAGGGAATGGTAGGATTGAGACGGATCAGCAGAGGGTCCCCTATTACTGTTCCATACTGCTGCAATTCATCCATGAGGACCGCACCCAGATAGGTGGTACACATGCCGTCCCTGGAATCCGTGTCATCTATACCTATAATCATTGGAAGGGGGTGCCGTTATTTTTTTCTAAATGCCAGCATACTGGTTATATGCGAAGAAATACTAGTGGAACAAGTCTGATAAAGTTACCGGAAAATGGAAGATCGCACAGGATCCTCTCAACATGCCTCTGCAATTTTGTATTTGATCTCTGGTTTGATTTTGTCTATATCCACAGATAAGAGATCGAAAAAGGCAATTTTAACTCAGCTCATGCAGAGATGTCAAGATATTTGGAAAACGACTTGAGTTCCGTAGAGAATGAAATAGTATATCATCCGATCCCTGAATATTTCTCAGCAGGTAAATGGTGGTTCAAACGAGAGGAAATTGATGTGGTGGCTGTGAATGAGGGCCGTAAGGGGTCCTACTACCTTATCGGGAAGAATATTGCGGGGAAAAAGACGGCAGGACCGGGGCCATCATGTGTTTTATCTCAACGACCTGGAAGGCATTTCTCAGTTATTGGCAGGCAATACCCGAAATCTAAAAGATCGATGTTCTTGGGAAAAGCCCCTCTCTCTCTCAAAACCCAAAGATCAGGAACATTATCTGGATCGACAGTGTATGTACCCGTTCATAAATAAGACAGAGTTCAGATAACAAACGAATCAGATCCTTCTGAGATTCACATCAACAGCCACTCTTATATAGATGTGCAAATACATAACTATTTGTCATGACAAAAGAGATGCTGATACATCAGATCATTGATGTACTGAGGCGAGCCAATTTCGTAGTCTCGGATCGATGTAATATCAGACCTCGAAGTTTCGATCTTGCTGCAAGGCAAGACGACACCCTTCTATTCTGTAAAGTATTGTACAATATTGACGGTCTGAATGAAGAGACTGCTCAGGAAATGAGGGCCCTGTCTAAATATCTGGGAGGTTCTCCTCTCCTTATAGGGGCCAAGACACGCGATCAGATGTTGGAGGACAGTGTTGTATATATGCGTTATGATATACCCGCCTTCAATCTCCAGACCCTGTATGATTGTTTTGTGGAAGGCGTGCCTCCCCTGGTTTCAGCTGCACCGGGCGGATTGTATGTATCCATCGATGGCGATGTATTGCGCGAGACCAGAATAACGGTGTCAATGTCATTGGGAGCTCTCGCATCTCAGCTAGGGGTATCCAGACGTACTATCAGCAAGTATGAAGAAGGTGGGATGAGTGCATCGATCGATATCGTGTTGCATCTTGAGGACCTGCTGGACGTTGCACTTGCACGTTCCATTGATATCCTGCAGCCTTTTGAAAGGCACGGGAGCACTTCTGGTCACAATGAGGAGATACAGTCCTCTCCTCCGAAGGATGACATCATTCTGAACCTGATCCATACTCTTGGGTATGATGTGCTCTCAACGTCCCATGCACCGTTCAAGGCGGTATCAAAGGATTATACGCATACCTTTTTGACAGGGGTTAACGAATACAACAATGCTATGATCAAACGAGCACATCTTATGAGTAGTATCTCTGATGTCACGAGAACACAATCGATCTATATCATAGAAGGGCACAGTCGGTCGAAGTATGTCGATAACACGGTGATCATTGAACGTGAAGAGCTGGATTCCCTTGCTGATTCCGATGATCTGGATACCCTGATAGCTGAGAGGGTAAAATGTCATCTGGACGATCGGTGAATTCCAAAACTCTAATATATAAAAATCCCGTATGGATGAGCAATGACTACCAACATTGCAGTTCTTGTATCAGGGCGTGGTTCGAATCTCCAGTCCATAATTGACAGTGTTAAGATTGGTTACATCGGGGATGCCAATATTCGTGTGGTCGTCAGCGATGTCTCTGATGCATACGCACTTGCACGTGCCAGGGACCATGGGATAGATGCTGTTTTCATTGATCCATCCGAGCATTCGGATAAGCATGTCTTTGAAGAAAACATCCTCAGGACCCTGAAAGAGCATGATGTGGACCTTGTTCTTCTTGCAGGCTATATGCGCATCCTTGGCAAACAGATCATCCGGGAATACAGGAACCGTATCATGAACATCCACCCTGCTCTGTTGCCGTCCTTCAGGGGTCTGCATGCGCAGAGACAGGCATTCGAGTATGGTGTGAAAGTTGCCGGATGTACTGTGCATTTCGTGGATGAGGGTATGGATACCGGTCCGATCGTCCTGCAAAGATGTGTTCCTGTGATCGAGGATGACACGGCGGATACCCTTGCGGATCGGATACTTGTGCAAGAGCACCGGATATATCCTGAAGCTGTAAAGCTTTTCATTGAGGGTAAACTTAAAGTGGAAGGTAGGATTGTATCAGTCTTATAAATCACTTGTAGATATTATTGTCATAATTCACTTGTAAATATCATTGATTAGATCTTTAAAAATAATGGATGGAATAACATGTCTCATATCTCAGAAACTGACCCCGAGATCGCCAGGGCGCTGGAGCTGGAAGCAGAGCGCCAGGACTTTAAACTGAACCTGATCGCATCAGAGAACTTCACGAGTCGTGCCGTCATGGAGGCACAGGGCTCTATTATGACCAACAAATATGCAGAGGGCTACTCCGGCAAGCGTTATTATGGAGGCTGCGAATTTGTGGATATGGCCGAGGATCTCGCCATCGAGCGGGCAAAGAAAATTTTCGGTGCGGATCATGTGAACGTGCAACCCCATTCCGGATCAGGTGCCAATATGGCCGCGTATTTTTCGGTACTGAATCCAGGGGACACCATCATGTCCATGGACCTTTCCCACGGAGGTCACCTTTCCCACGGTAGTCCGGTAAGTTTCTCAGGCCAGTTATACAATATCGTACCATATGGAGTGGATCAGGACACAGAGACCCTGGATTATGATGCATTATCGGATATGGCCAGGGAACACATGCCACAGATGATCGTGGTGGGTGCTTCGGCATATTCCCGAACCATTGATTTCAAAGCGTTCAGGGATATTGCGGATGAGGTTGACGCCTACCTGCTGGCAGATGTTGCACATATTGCAGGATTGATAGCTGCTGGTGTGCATCCGAATCCGGTACCTTATGCTGATTTCGTGACCACCACCACACACAAGACCCTGCGCGGTCCCCGTGGCGGTATGATCATGTGCAAAGAGGAATATGCAAAGGATGTGAACCGTTCCGTCTTCCCCGGAATACAGGGAGGACCTCTCATGCATATTATCGCGGCCAAAGCGGTAGCGTTCAAGGAAGCCATGAGTGAAGGGTTCAAGAAGGACCAGGAACAGACCGTCAAAAATGCACAGGCGCTGTGCCAGAGCTTAAAAGACCGGGACTTTGACATCGTGTCAGGCGGTACGGACAACCATATGATGTTGCTTAACCTCAATAAGTATGACATGACGGGTAAGGATGCCGAGGTCTACATGAGCAAGGCCGGTATTGTCATCAACAAGAACACGATACCCTTCGAGACCCGCGGTCCCTTCGTGACCAGTGGTCTGCGGGCCGGTACGCCCGCGTGCACCACCAGGGGCATGACCGAGAGGGCGATGGATGAGATCGCAGGGTTCATTGATACCGTTATACAGAATTATGATAATGATTCTGTCCTTGAACAGGTGAATGCAGACGTGCAGCAGCTTTGTGCAGGTTTCCCCGTCTATTCTCATTTAAAATAAGAGGTGGGATTATGTCTGAGGGTGAGCAGTCCAGGATCATCGATGGCCGGGCCCTTGCAAAGAAGATGGAGGCAGAGGTCAAGGCAGATGTGGACGAGCTAAAGAGTGCAGGCATCACGCCGGGTCTTGCTACCATACTGGTGGGTGAAGACCCTGCATCAAAAATGTACGTGCGGCTCAAGCACAAGGCATGTGACCGTGTCGGTATCTTCGCAGAGGACAAACCTGTTGTGGCATCGATCACCCAGGACGAGCTCATAGAGCTCATAGAGTCCCTGAACCAGCGTGAAGATATCCATGGTATTCTGTTGCAGCTCCCTCTTCCCTTGCATCTGAACGAACAGGAAGCGATGCTTGCCATCGATCCTACCAAGGATGTTGACGGTTTCCACCCATTGAACATGGGCAAGTTGTTGATCGGCAATGAGGGTCTGGTGCCCTGTACTCCAGGTGGTGTGATCCGTGCGCTTGAGGAGTATGGTGTGGATATTCAGGGCAAGCATGCGGTTATTGTGGGACACAGCAATGTTGTGGGTAAGCCCATGGCCGCGATGCTGGTCAACCGCAATGCTACGGTCTCGGTGTGTCATGTGTTCACCGATGACATTGCCAGGTTTACCCGCGAGGCAGATATCCTGATCGTTGCCACAGGTGTGAAACATCTGATCAAGGCCGATATGGTCAAGGCCGATGCGGTTGTGTTCGATGTGGGTATCACTGAGGAGAACGGCAAGGTTTACGGGGATGTGGATTTCGAGAATGTGGTCAGGAAGGCGTCACTGGTTACTCCGGTGCCGGGTGGCGTAGGTCCTCTGACGATATCGACCCTTCTTACACATGTGGTGAGATCGGCCCGTAATATTTCTTAAAAATTGAGAACTATCAACGATTCATATATAAGGGATAACATCACCTCTGAATTGGTAATACAATGACTGTCGATGTTGACATATGCGGTCTGAAAGTGGGCGACGAACACCCTGTACATTTGATGGGTGTCATCAATCTTAGTCACGAATCTTTTTATAAAGGGTCCGTTGTGGGAACGGATCTGCTTCTGGATGTTGCCCACCGTATGGTGGACGAAGGTGCCACGATTCTGGATGTGGGTGGCCGTTCCACCTGGCCTCTGGCCTCTCCCATCACCAAAGAGGAAGAGCGTGAGCGGCTGCTACCGGCACTGGACCTGCTCAGGGACAATGTGGATGCTGTGATCTCAGTGGATACCATGTTTGCGGACATCGCTCAGGCGTCTCTGGAGAAGGGTGCTCATATCATAAATGATGTATCCGGATTTGCAGTAGATCCTGGGATGATCGATGTGGTGGCGGATCATTGCTGTCCGGCCGTGGTGATGGCTTCTGACAATGTGCCGGGAGATCCTATCGGCATGGATGCGATCATGCGGTCGCTGGCTTCGATAATCGAACGTTCAGAGGCCCGCGGTATAGGTGCCGACCGACTGATACTGGATCCGGCCATTGGTAAATGGGTGCAGGCCAAGGATCCGATACATGATCTTGAGATATTTGACCAGTTCGAGCGTCTGAAAGTATTCGAGAGACCCCTGCTTGCAGCAGTATCTCGCAAGTCCTGTATTGGTGCGATACTGGACAAGCCACCGGACCAGCGTCTCTATGGAAGCCTGGCTGCCACGGCTATAGTTGTGCAGAAAGGGGCACATATCATCCGCACTCACGATGTGGCACACACTGTGGATGTGGTGGAAATGGCTGCTGCCATCCGCAGCCGCCAGCCGATTACCAGGGATGGTGATCTTGAGGTATCGATACTGGACATCATACATCCCGATGACACGGCCATTGCCATGTGTGCGATCGGTGGCACGTCTGCAGGTGCCGGTATAATGAAAAATAAGAGCATAGGCCGAATCATTCGCGTTAGGAACGTCACCACAACAGAGGCCCTGATCCTTAAACAGGAGATGCTGGCCCGGGGCGGCGATGCTGCTCTGGAGCGTGATGCCGTATCCCACGAGACCGACCATACGGATGTGATCCTCCTGGGCACGCTTTTGCAGATCCACCGTCTTACACACAAACTTGAAGGACAGGCCCGCAACCTGCCACGGATCGCAGTGATGATACGTGACGTCCTGGATCAGGACTCGGATGTGGAATACCGACACATGAGGCAAACATGATAATTTCCTCTTCCAAACCTTTTGAAGAAGTTCTTGCACTACTAAAGGATGAAGACCCTATATTTGTAGTGGGATGCAGTGTGTGCGCCGCCAAACTTCATGTGGGCGGGGAGCCTGAGGTGAAGGAGATGTGCGAGCGGCTTGCCCGGGCAGGTAAGCACGTGATCGGCGGGACCGTCCCACGGGCGGCATGCAACATGCGTTCATCCGAGGTGCTCACAGACCTCGATCCCGAGATCCTGAATGCTGGTGCGATCCTTGTGATGTCGTGTGGTAGCGGTGCTTCCACTGTTGCCAAATTGTTCGATATCCCAGTCTATCCGTCGAACAACACCGATTCTCTGGGGGGAATGTCAGGAGATGAAGTCCTTCGTGATCAGTGTGTTATGTGCGGGCAGTGTAGTATCGGTGATTTCGGTGGCGTGTGCCCGTCATCAAAGTGTCCCAAGGGCCTGCTGAACGGACCCTGCGGGGGTTCCATGGATGGGATATGTGAGGTGGATCCGGAGAAGGATTGTGCGTGGGAATTGATATATAAGCGGCTGGAGCGGATCAGGCGGCTCGATCTGCTGGAGAACATATACAAACCGAAGGAGCATGGTGTGAAGTGATCCGACAGGCGGATCTTCTCAAGATCCACAAGTATAAGGTATCATCAGCAGGATCAGTTATCGATCAAGCAACCATCTCCAGACAGGTTTAACAATGATCCTTTTCTCATCAATGACCTCTTCATATTCTTCGTCTTCGGTCAGGATGTACCCCTGGTCTAATTTGTACTTATTCAATGCTTCAAGAAGTCCTTTATAATCTCTTGTCCTGTTATTCTTCAGGTTCGTGGTTACCTGGATCGCTTCGACGATGTCATATTTCTTCCTGATCAAAAAATCACATTCATTTTGACCTTTGTGGAAATATATGTCCTTGTATCGTCGTTTAAGCTCAACAAAGACGAGGTTCTCTAAAATGTTCCCTCTGTTCTTTGAAAATTTGAATGAGACTGCATTGATCAGAGCGTTATCAATGACATATACTTTCTTCTTTGAATATACCTGCTTTTTTATGGAATAATCATATTTTGGAATGGTAAAGGCCAGATACGAGTTTTCCATGTATTTCAGGTAATTTTTAACGGTATTCACACTCCCAAGACCCAACATGGATCTCAATTTATTATAACTGATCTCTGTCGAATAGTTTGAGAACAGATAATGTGCCAGTTCTAGCAGGGATGATTCATCATTGAGATTGTATCGTGCAAAAATATCCCTATATAATATATTCTCATACAGAATTGCCAGCAGATCCTCATTCTTATACATGAGATATTCAGGAATGCCGCCATCGGATAGGTATTCATTAAATGCGTTTTTGATCAGTCCCCTATCTTGCGTAAGCAGCACATCGGGACATCCTATATTCTTAAAACAAAGGAACTCTTCAAACGAGAACGGGAATAGTTCAATACTCATATACCGGCCTGTCAAACGGGATCCAAGTTCACGGCTCAGCATGGAAGAGTTCGATCCTGTAATGATAAAACGAAAACCATTATCGTACATTCGTCTGACGAACATTTCCCAGCCCGCTATGTTCTGGATCTCATCAAAGAAGAAAACGTTGCTTTTCTTCTGAACTTCGATAAAGGTCTCATAGAGCAGGTCAAAATCATTAACAGTAAAATTGACCAAACGCTCATCATCAAAATTAAAATAATAGATCGTTTCTGAATCGTAGAACCTCTTCTTTATCTGTTTGAGCAGAGTACTTTTTCCAGCCCGTCTCATGCCTGTTATTACAAGTATATGAGGCAATTTGAGATATTCTCCTACCTTGTGCAACGCAGTTCGTGGCACGAAATTTTCCAGTGCGTCTTCTCTTTCAAACCTGTCCTTTTGGTCCAGGATCAATTCTCTTAGTATTTTCGTATTCATAGTAATATCAAGGATGTACCTACATATATATAGTTTCATTCAGAATGAAAACATTTGCTACAAACTGTGCATTACAACAGAAAACTTATTCAAAAAAGTGTCAACATAGAATGACACAACGATATTGCTGTAACGATTGTCCTCTACCTATTCACCACCTTCTCCTGTTCATCGCGATGAGTTTAAAAGCCAAACCTGCATATTACCCAAAGATGTACTCAACATTCAATGATACACTCCGATCAGATCGTTTTATCATAACTGCCGAGGTCTCGCCTCCCAAAGGCGTCGATACTTCGACAATGCTTTCGGACGCAGTCCGTCTCAGGGGATGGGTGGATGCCATCAACATCACGGATAACCAGCGGGCGGTCATGCGGATGAGCCCATTGGCGGCTGGCAAAACGCTGCTTGATGAAGGTCATGAAGTTATAATGCAATTGACCTGCAGGGACCGTAACCGTTTAGCACTTCAGTCTGACCTGCTGGGAGCAGCAGCAATGGGTCTCAGGAACGTCTGCGTGATGTCCGGTGACCATACCACCAAAGGTGACCATCCGGGAGCAAAACCGGTGTACGACCTGGATTCCATACAGCTTTTGTCAATGATACAGAACATGGAAGAGGGGTATGATCTGGCCGGTAACGATCTGGAGGACGCTCCCGAATTCGTAGTGGGTGCTGTGTCCAATATCGATCCCAAACAACCCATGCAGTTGCTGAAGCTCAAAAAGAAGGTCCGTATGGGGACGCAGTTCATACAGACCCAGGCGGTGTATGATGTTGAGCAGTTCGCCGAGTTCATGGGTATGATCGAGTCGGTTGAGATGCCGGTCATTGCAGGGATCATTCCTCTGCGTTCGGCTAACATGGCACGTTTTATGAATGAGAATATCCCGGGTATTCGGGTCGGCGACGATCTCATACGCCGAATGGAAAATGCGGACGATCCCGTACAGGAAGGTCTCAGGATCGCTGCAGGGACAATTATGGAACTTCGGGGTATATGCCGTGGGGTCCACCTGATGCCTATCGGAGGGCATATGAACACGCCACAATTGTTGGAAATGGCGGGGTTGACCGCACTGCGATAACGGATATAAAAAATGATATGGTGAATGGATGATCATGAAAGATACACAGATAGGTCATGCAAGGAACGGAAGGTTGACACCTGAGATGGAGCATGTCGCAGCGATGGAACATCTGGATGAGGATACAGTCCTTTCCAGGGTTGCAGATGGGAGTCTTGTTATTATGGTCAGGGACGAGTGCCCACCGGTTGCCATAGGAAAAGGGGCCAGCACCAAGATCAATGTCAACCTGGGCACATCCTCGGCAAGTATTGATCCTAAGGCCGAGATCGAAAAAGTGCTGATCGCCCAGAAGTACGGTGCTGATACCATCACCGATCTATCCATGGGAGGTGAGATCTCCGATATACGGAAAAAGGTGTTTGAGAACACCATACTCCCGATCACCACGGTCCCCATCTATCAGGCGATCGTCGAATGTGGCATGGAGTCAGTAACAGGAGATGATATTCTTTCATATCTCAAACAACATGTGAGAGAGGGCGTTAGCTCTGTGGTGTTGCATTGTGTGGGGAGGGATATGCTCGAGTCCCTGAGGGGTTCGGGACGGATCATGGGCATGGTGTCCAAGGGTGGTTCTTTTACCAGTGTCATGATGCTGAGGGATGGTTGTGAGAACCCCTTCCTCGAACACTTTGATGAGGTCCTTGCTATCCTGCATGAAAGGGATGTGGTGCTCTCCCTGGGCAATACGATGCGCAGCGGTTGTGTGCATGATCGATGTGATGATGCCCAGCTGATGGAGATCGAGGCGAACGTGGAGCTTGCTCGTAGGGCCAACATAGCAGGGGTGCAGGTGATCATTGAAGGTATGGGTGGGCATGTACAGGCAAAGTCCATTCCTGAATATATAGAATTATTCCGCACCCGTTCGGATTTTCCTTTGTTCGTGGCAGGACCGCTACCTACGGATATTGCAATGGGGTATGATCACATTGCAGGTGCAGTGGGGGCGAGCATGGCCAGTGGGGCTGGTGCGGATTACCTGTGCTATATCACACCGTCCGAACACCTTGCACTTCCCACGCCCGAACAGGTCAGGGAGGGTCTGATCGCATTCAGGATCGCGGCTCATATCGGGGATTCGATGAAGTATGGTGCCGATGAGCAGGACAGAGTTCTTGCCAGACGTCGTGCACAGTTCGACTGGCAGGGGCAAATGGAGGTATCCATCGATCCGGATCGTCCACAGGATATGTGTCCTGTGACAGGGCCATGCACCATGTGTGGGGAATATTGTGCCATAAAGATCATGAAAGATTATCTGTCCGGAGGGGTGTGAGCTGGAAGCTGAGCCTCCGTCATTGCAGATGTTCGGGATACGGACCCCTCTCATAAAGGCTGGTGATGATCTGCTGGACGTGCTGGTGCAGTCCTTTGGTGAAATACACGTGTGCCCGCAGGATGGCGACGTATTGGTGCTGGCAGAATCGGCAGTGGCCACTGCCGAAGGCAGACTGGTACAGTTGTGTGATGTTCATCCCGGCAAGCGGGCCCGGGAGCTTGCGGACCAATATGCACTGGATCCCCGTGAGATGGAGCTTGTGTTGCAGGAATGTGATGAGGTATTCGGCGGTGTACCCGGTGCTGCGCTTACAATTACCGGGGGGAACCTGTCCCCCAACGCTGGTATCGATGGCTCTAACGCTCCGGATGGATGGGTGGTGCTCCTGCCCGAGAATACGCAGCGCAGTGCCGCAATGATACGGGAAAGGATCGAAGAGTGCTATGGATGCCATGTGGGCGTGATAATCGGGGATAGCAGGACCCAGCCCATGCGGCTTGGTTGCGTAGGGGTTGCCCTGGGCACCTCGGGCATTGTACCGGTGGAGGATGCCAGGGGCGAGCGTGATCTCTACGGGAAGATGTTGCACATAACGCACAAGGCCGTTGCGGACAATCTTGTGTCTGCAGCACAATTGCTGATGGGTGAGGCAGACGAGGGAATACCCTGTGTACTGGTTCGCAATGCACCGGTAACGATTGTCGAAGGGTCGGAGGAGATGCCGATGTTCTCACGGGATGAGTGTATGTACTACAGCAATATCAGACGATCGTGAGGACAAGCGGTATCCTTTTATATGATAAATGCGTGGTTTTGTGAGAAGCTTACAATACCGCATAATATATAATGCGGTATAAATGATAACAGAAGCAGACCATTGAAGTAGATAAGATACAGTTATAAACAGGTGAGTGAAAATGAGCGAAGTAGTACTAATGGATTTCAGTGCAACATGGTGTGGCCCCTGCAGAATGCAGAAACCTATTCTCGAAGAGATCGAAAAGGAAATGGGCGATAAGGTGGATGTCAGAGAGATCGATGTGGATAAGGATAATGCCCTGGCGGGTAAATATGGCATCCATGCGGTTCCAACTCTTATAATTACGAAAGATGATGCAGAGGTCAAGCGCTTTACAGGGGTTACCAGCATCGATATACTGTACTGTAACTCCTTTTCCTTTTTTCCCCATCAGGTCTTTTGGCGTCGATGACCAGATATAATTCAGAGGTTTCGTCATTCCGCCAAAAGAATTGCCTTTTGATCTAAGAATTACCAGTATATTTATCGTTTTACAAAATATAGTCTCATTATATAGAGGCTGATTCCCACTACTGCGAGGTTGTAAAAGGATTTGAAAATGGGGACATACTGGTATTCAAACCATGTCTGAAGTATTCTATCGATTGAAAAATAGAGCTGAAAACTGGATACCACAAGGAACATCATGGCAAGGACAAATATACCCTTCTTGAAATATTCCTCCATTTTAGGCTTTTTATCCTGAATAGTATCTATCATTTCATTCTCCTCCTCAGTATTATCGTCAGTGACAGTATGGATGCCATTGTCAACAATACTCCAAACCCGGGCATCGCCATTTCATCCTGTGTTGCCTTATCGTAATAATCCCGGCTCATATCTTCCTCTTCCTGTACAAAGATGCTGGTTTCAATATTTTTGGTCTCTATGTGTGTATCTTCATCCATTATCATCTCAGGTCTGAGCTGTACATGATCTTCCCCGCGTTTGACAATGGTATCATTCCTCCACACGATAACTTCAACAACATAATTGTGCTGATCCGGCACTGCTAGTTCCACAGTTTGTATGATAGTGGTCTCAGGTTCGATCTTGCCCGTGTGCGTCCAGATCTTGTCTACGATCAGCCTGGTATCCATTTCCCGTGCTTTTATGAGCACCTGATAATCCGCACTCGTATCCCTTCCTTCGTTTGTGAGGTAGATGTCATTCTGGATCATAACCTGTCCTCCATCCACTTCCCGAACGATGAAATCCATCTCCTCGATCTCGATCCCTATGTCCATTACATCCGCCTGCAATTCTTCCAGATTATAGAGCGTGACTTTTCCACTGCTTTTCTTCACGTCGTCTTCAAAGATCGTGGCAATGATCCTGTACCCATCCTTTTTAGGCAGTTCAAGTGTCAGGGGAATGCTTATAGTTTTTTCTTTTCCGATGATGTTGATCTCATCCAGTCTCTGCACCTCAAGGAGATCGGTCTCTGTGTTGAACGCTTTTAACAGAATAGAAGTATTCCCGCTTGACCCGCCATGGTTCTCAACATAGGTGGTAACATTGATGACCATATAGCTGGTCCTGATACTCTCTGCAGAAATATCCATGGCTGTGATACTGAGATAGCTCTCGTCCTCAAAATCTCGAATACATCCGCTTGATACGATCAACACGATAAGGATCGACAATATTACCATGATCCGAAAAGATCTTGCTATGGTCCACATTATAGTCACCGAGTTTTTAAAGTCCCATTAATATTTGTATATCGATAATTTGATCCACTTCAGTATTCCTGAGTTAAGCATCTGATATATCTATCATTGTTCACAAAGCACAAAAACTCATTCATTCAGAAGAGTTTATTTATATTGGTCAGGAACTTCAATCCGCTTGTGTTTTTGTCAAACAGAAACCAGTTTCAAGAAAACACGTAAATACCTGAACTTCCATTCCTCACGTGAGGTATGATTTGAAGCGTTTGATCGATATGGGTGTGCTGGCATGTCGCCAGAAGAATTCACGTGGTACGTTTAAACCCCACCTTGCTGTACGTTTCAGATCCGACGATGGTAACCTCAATACTTTTTCCATTGATTCCACTCGCGTTCCCAAGAAGCATATCCAACCGGATGCATATCTTGTAACACATGCACATTCAGATCATCATGGGAAGTCGGCCATGCTCTCGGAACGTTCGGTATGTACGGACAAGACCGCGGTTGCGCTTGAAATACGTCACGATAAGGAGTATAAAGGGTCTACGGTTGGTACGGGGGAGAGCATCGAAGTCAACGGTGTGACCGTGCAGACCTATTCCACAGGCCATACGGCAGGTGCGGTTGCTTTCTACTGGACAAACGAGGTGGGGACTCGCATTCTGGTCACAGGTGATGTGAAGGATACCTCAGCCCTTCCCAAATGTGATGTACTGATCACCGAGGCCAACTATGGGGACCCGACAGACCCTTCCTGTCATTTTGAAGATGATATCTTTGGATTCAGGGATGCTGTGGAAAATAATTGCAGCGTGGCATTCGGAGCGTATGCTTTTGGCAAGGCCCAGCGTGCTGTTGAACTTCTGCGGGATATTGGTTATAGTGGTGCTATTGCAATGGAGGACAGATCCCTGCAGCTGACACGCAGTCTGCTTGAGGATGCAGGTGAACTTGTGGGACTTGAAGATTGTGGAGAGGAGGATATTTGTATAGTACCTCCCTGGGATCTGAAAAAGCTCCCTCACAAAAGAGCAAAATATGTGATGACAGGTAGATCGGATTATCGATATCCTTCGATACAGATAAGCGACCATCTGGATGCCGGGGGGCTGGTCAATATGGTCGAGGCGATCGATCCCGAGGTCACGATCGTTTATCATCCCTCGGGGGATCGTCCGGAAAAATTCGCATCACATCTGCGGTCTCTGGGGAAGGATGCTATTTCCATCGACGGGATCAGCAATGTTCTGAGTAATGAGTTTGCCTGATCATTGTCAAAGTGACCACGAATAAACGTTTATATATGTCCTTGTTGTTGTATGAACATCTAGATCACAATATTGCTCCAGGAGAATACCTCAATTGAAGAATACAGAAAAAAGCAATTCCAGGAAAAAGGACCGCAAGGGATCTACCTCGGGTTCAAAGTCTGATTCCGGGGCAAGTGCCAGTGTCAGTAAGTTCAAAGCGAAGACTCCTGTGGAAAAACGGGCGGACCACTTAAATAGTATTGTGAAGACCGCGTTTGCTTCTTTTCTTGGTGTTGTGGCAGGAATGATGGCATATTTCATGCTAGGTTCTGCCCTGGAGACGAAATGGTATGCAATACTTACTATTATTGCCATACTTGCATATTATGCCCAGCGCCTCATCCTCCCTCTGATCAAGATCGACCCGAAGGATTTCGGTATAAAGGATTGGCTGTACGTTGAGTTCCTTGTAATTGATTTCTGTCTTGTAACATGGACATTGATGCTCAATTAATGGGATATTATGTTTTTTTTAATATTGGGCGAACGATAGATATTTACGGGTGATCAGCATGCGAATTGCAGTATTAAATAAGGATAGATGTCAACCTAGACGATGTAGTCATGAATGTGAGAAGTACTGTCCACGTGTGAGGACCGGCGATGAGACCATTGTTTTTGGTGAGGACAATAAACCCATAATCTCTGAGGAGCTATGTGTGGGATGCGGTATATGTGTGAACAAATGCCCGTTCGATGCGATCATGATCATAGGACTGCCCGAAGAACTCTCTGTGCCCACCCACCGCTATGGAACTAACGGGTTTGCCCTGTATGGCCTGCCTGTTCCCCAGTCCGGTCGGGTGAGCGGTATGCTGGGACCGAATGGTATTGGTAAGAGTACTTCTGTACAGATACTATCCGGCACTCTGATCCCCAACTTTGGTGAAAATGAGGGTGACTGGGACACGGTCCTTGAGCACTATAGTGGTACCTTGTTCTATGATTACTTCAAGAAGGTCGCCGACGGTAGCCTGAAAGTATCCCAGAAACCCCAGTATGTTGACCTTATACCCAAAGCGTTCCAGGGCAAGACGCGGGAATTGCTTGAAAGTACGGACGAACGTGGAGTTCTGGATGAACTGGTCGAGCGTCTCGATCTGGGTCATATCCTTGATCGTACCATCACAGAACTCAGTGGTGGGGAATTGCAGAGGGTCGCCATCGCGGCATGTGCGGCCAGGGACGTTGACTTCTATTTCTTTGACGAGATCAGTCCATATCTTGACATTTATCAGCGTATCAATACATCCCAGCTTATACAGGATCTTGCAAAGGACAAAGCTGTTCTCGTAGTGGAACACGATCTTGCCATACTGGACATGCTCTCGGATGTTGTCCACATAGCTTATGGTATGCCGGCCGGGTATGGTGTCGTGACCCATCCAAAGAGTGTGCGTGTCGCTATCAACCAGTACCTCAAAGGCTATCTGCCCGAAGAGAATGTGCGTGTCCGGCCAGATGCAATTAAATTCGAGGTCCATCCTCCCCGTACAGGTCCCAATGTAGCTACTCTTGTGAAATACGACAAATTCTCAAAGAGTTACAGCAAGGGTTTTTCCCTGCGTACCGATGGCGGGTCGTTGAAAAAAGGGGAGGTCATCGGCATCGTCGGACCCAATGGTATCGGTAAATCGACATTTGTAAAGATCCTCGCAGGGGAGATCGTGCCTGATGAGGGAGAGCTTGATATTGATGTCAATATTTCCTATAAACCGCAGTATATCAAGGTCGATACGCCCTTGCAGGTCAAGTACTTCCTGCGTAGTATCTCCAGTAAGGTTGACACCAGCTATTATGAGGCAGAGATCGCAAAACCGTTGCAGCTCGAAAAATTATATGACAGACAGCTCAACGATCTTAGTGGTGGTGAGTTGCAGCGCGTTGCTATTGCAGCCTGTCTGACACGGGATGCGGACATGTACATCCTGGATGAGCCAAGTGCTCATCTTGATGTCGAACAGCGCTCTCTGGCAACAAAGACCATCAAACGATTTGCGGAGAACAATGGAAAGACCGCTATGGTGGTCGATCACGACATATACATGATCGATATGCTGAGCGAACGCCTGATCGTATTCGAGGGCGAGCCTGCGGTCTATGGTGAGGCTCATTTGCCGACCAGTATGCAGGCCGGTATGAATCATTTCCTATCGAATCTTGACATCACTTTCAGGCGTGACGAGGACACATCCCGTCCACGGGTGAACAAGAAAGGTTCTCATCTGGATCGAGAGCAGAAATCCAAGGGTGAGTACTACTATTACAATGTGGAAGAGTAATATTGTTTACTCGCTCAACGATTCCTGATCCTTCCGGCACTGTCTCTGATCTGTTTTATGACCTGGTCAAGAGTGCTACGGATATTATCGTTCATCTGTGAGACGTTTTGATCTTTTCGAGGTCGTCTCGCTTTTGTCATGTACCATGTCAGGAACTCGGTATACAGGATGATACCGATGAGTGTTGACCAGATCAACAGAAGGATGTGGTAGTTGTTTATGGGCACTGCCCCATTTGCAAGAATGATATGCTGTTGCGACAGGAACGATGTTGCGACACTCGGTATGACAAGTACCACGATAAGGGGCATACCGATCAGGATCAGCAGTGCTATGATGGATGAGAGATTAATGAGGGCAAAGAGAGTAAGGACAGAAAATATCCCAAAGATCACCGTCGATATGATAAGTCCATATATGTCCATTTGAGTCTCCCGATCTTACAATAATTTAACGTATTCTGTTTATATATAAATATAGGGTCACAGGTACGATTGAAAGTACACAAAAGAGTGTTATGAATGAAGATATCAGGAACGTGGTCATACCCCATTGGGTAGGTCCAGTGACCGACGTCTCATCTGTAATCATCTCTCCATCCCCTGGCGTTTCAGTTGTCTCAACAATATTCTTGTATGTGTGTAGTATCAGTGGACTGGATCGTACCACTCCGGTCTTGCCCACACCATCCTTGTATCTTACCTCCGCCGCCGGTAGTTCCAGGTTTCTTTCCTGTAGTACTTCCGCTGTGTATGTGAGTTCGATCGTCTCCTGCGAAGGAAGTTGTCCATTCCATCCAGTATCTCCCTCTATCAGTTGAACTTGCTGTGGCAGGGAATCCGATACCGATATATTTACATTGCGGGTGCCTTCATTGTGGATTCGAATGGTGATCTCAATGCTTTCTCCAACAAAGGCATAGTCTCGGTCAACTATCTTTTCAACGACCAGCCGTGTCCCCTCAACAGATATGTTACTAAGTCCTCCGGATGATATTCTGTATGTTCCCCCGCTGGTATCCCATGTCACGACTGCAGGATCGAGTTCAAAGATGCCGGCACGGGTGGGGATTGCTGTGTAGGTGATGTCCTCTGAGGAATAGGCCCTGAGTACGAATGACCAGTCAAGGGATGGCATACTGGAATGCAAGAACGAGGCCGGAACCTGGTCATGCACATGGATGATGGTGTCAAGATCACCATTGTTCGTGATTGTGAGATGGACCTTGAGCTTGCCGGGTCTATCATCGGTACTCTCAAGAGCGATCTGTTCATGTTCCACAGTTTTTGCGATGGACAGATACGGGTTAACATATATCTCCCGAATGGTGGAGTTCGAGTATGGGTTACCTTTGTAATCATATCCCTCAACCCTAGCGTTGAGCATTATGGTCTCGCCTGTGGGAGTCGTCGGAGGTACTATGCTCAGGGGGAATCGGAGGTCACTGAAGGCACCTATGATCGGCACCGTCTGATAGTTTTCATCGAGACTCCCGCTGCTGGAAGAGGCAGTGACTGTAACTCCCCGGACAGGCAGGGTACCAGTGTTCTCGACAAATGCTTTGAATTTTATATCTTCATCCTGATTGTAGATGTCCTTTATGTCTGTGATACTGATCAGGAGTTCGGGGATCCCGGGTCGATATATCTCAATGATAGCTTTTTCAGTATTACTGTCCACATGGGCAATTCTCATCATGAACTGATCGGAATATTTTCTGGCAACCCCCTGTGTATATATTTCCGTGGTACTCAGATCATCGATGTTCATTTCAAGGGTCACATTATTCCCCTCTATACCTGAGACAAGGATCGTGGCATCGGTGATGTCCAGTATCTCGCCGACTCCCAATTTGGTCCGGTTAATATCGAGTATCCAAACCTTCTCATATTCATGCGTGTAGAGCTCGATGGAAACCTTTCCCTCTGCAATACCAGTAGTAATGATCTTCAGTTCATCATCATAGACATGTTCATTGTTGGCCAGAGCATCCGTAAAGAAGATTTCCTTATAGTTTTTGCTCAGATAGATCAGAAGGCTGGCAGAATGATCCGTTCCCTCGGTCTGTATGTCATGTACCTTTACGGTATAGTGTTCTGCATGTGCCCGTTCACCAATTGCCAGGTCAAAGGTGCCATGATGTATCCAGATCTCCTCATGCTGAAAATTAGGAGCATGGACCGGCGTGCATAGAAACATCAGGATAAGGATGGTCAGGATCACATTCCTTGCAGACATTGGGTCTATCTATGTTTTACATACCGTTTAAAGCTTGTTATATTTCCCTATACTCCGGTGCAGCATGGCATACAGGACCAGGGCGATCATGGTATACAGTACGATCCATCCGACAGATTCAGGCACAGAGATGCTTTGAAGGCTCAGCCTTGTCACAAGGTTGAGGGGTGAATTGGTGAACAGGTACGATGCAAGGAACATGGCGATCAGTACCAGTGAATAATACAGCTGCCCGACTCCTCGTTCTCTGAACCATACCGATATGATACTGCTCACCAGTACCAGGACAAAGGAGATGACCAATACCAGTGCCAGTATCTGTATGGGGTTATGTATGACTATGTCATTCGCCATCAATAGCAGCATCCACGCCAGGGACTGGATGGGGGCGATGATCGCGGTGAGAAGTACTTTCCCATTGATCACATCAAGCAGTGAGACGGGAGCGACCAGTAACAGGTCAATGGTCTTCTTCTCGAACTCCTCGGTAATGAGGTCGATCACCAATCCTCCGGAGATGAAGGCGGGAGTGAACATCAGTAGGGGCAGCAGTGCTACATAAATGAACTCGAAATATGTGGATGAGGTTTGCTGCTTGTCATCAATGAAATTTATGTCCAGGGGAGTATATCCATCAAGGCGTTTTGTACGTATATCACGTACAGTCTGCTCGAACTCCTCCAATGGTTCCTTTAGCTGCATGGAAACAAGAGTAGCTTTGATGTCGGATCTCGGCAGATATAGATCAATATTGATCAAGTCATGTCCGTCAGGAGGTCCGTCTGATACCAGCAGGATGGCATCCACTCTTCGATCATAGAAAGCAGAAGATGCACGGGTAAAATCTGCATACGGGAGAGGAGTGATCCCACTGTTCTCGATAAATGAGTACAGGTCACTGTTATTAGATTCTATGATCGCTATTCTCGTACCCTTTATGTCTATATCTCCCATGGCCATGGGGTCGTAGAAGGACGTAAGTCCGATTACCAGGAATGTTGAGAACGATGCTATGAACAGCTGGATGATCACCGATAGTACGAATGTTCTTTCGTGCATCAGCTCACGGTATTCTTTTTTTGCGATGGTCTGGATAGTCCTGCTCCGTCCCTTTCGTTTAGCCATAGATGATCCCCCGGAGAAGGTACAGATTGTAGAGTCCATGCAGCAGACTAGCCAGCAGTACCAGCGGCTGGTACCATCGTGTGTTCTTCACATACAGGCCGGATACCACGACAAGGACGGTGCATACATGGAGCAACAGGGGTATCAGCAGCAGAGCTCCCAGTGTCATGACAGACCCGAATGCGGATGAGGCTATCGCTGATAATGTGATCAGACTGATAAGTTTCTCTCCGACAAAGAACCCGCCGCCCGCAAGTACAGCAAGACGTATCGTGCTTTTCGGTGTAAGAATAACCATCTTCCGTTTGACCAGGGTGAGAATGCCGATGGATTTTACCAGTTCCTCTACAAAGGCAGCCAGTATGATCATTCCAAGGATAGAATACGGTAACGGTAGATTAAAGAGCATGACTATCAGCATCAGCTGGGTCATATATACAAAGGGTATGAAGATGATACTGAGCAGGAATATGGAACCTGCAGGGTATGTCAGGAACCGTTCGATGGTATCCAGTACCTTTTCAGTAAGTGGTTTTTGTGTGAAGAGATCCTCCTCACGGAAGATAAAGGTCCCGAACGCGTACACGGTAATGGAGATCAGGTAGAAGGGGAGGGTCGAGAATACATATTCAGCCATTCTGACATCATTACCTTCAATGAGATGTACTACGAGCGTCATGGGAGATATGGTGCTGATGGTGTGCACGTTCGCGAACATAGCCGGGAAGAAGAGATATCCGGTGATCACCACTGACAGGAATACCATCGCAAAGGTTAGGTCCTTGAAACTTCGGGCCAGTATTGCCGAGAAGAACGACAGTGAGAGGAAAAGCAACACGATGGGGAATACCGTGGCGAGGATCTGCAAAACAGTCAGGATCTCAGCCATTGATCCGGGTATCCCCTTGATGTAGAACGTAACAGCAGCCAGAGTTAGCATTATTGTAACCAGATAGGGCATCGTCTTCCCGATAACGATGTCTCTGCCGTGCAGGGGAGCCACCAGCACAAGTTCACATTTTTTATTTGTACGCTCATCCATGATGGTGGATGAGTAGAACTGGGATACAAAATATATGGGAAATATGAACAGGAACGAATAGAGTATCGCTGTGAACGGTATGGGGGGTGAGAAGAATGAGGGGGTTGCGATCGTCTGTTTCTCAAAGAATGCCTGTTCTCCTATTTTCTGCAGGTCATCCACACTCCTAATACGTTCCCCTTCTCTGGTGGTGACCCCGGCTAATGTTTCGCTGTCAGAGGTACCTGCCGGATCCATCCCGGGCGTTGTTCCCGGTGACCCTGTTTGCTCTATGTCCCTTCGTTCCCCACTCATGATCTGAAAATTTTCAGAACGCTCCATGTAGTGTACGGTGATCCAGACAGGATGGCTGTTATTGATATCATTGTATGATGTCAGGACTATCTCACGATAGTTTTTCAATGTTCTTTTCAGTGCATCTGCTGCAGCGGTTCCCTTTTCAGTATCCTTCACATATACATCGCGACCTATGATCAGCAGTTCCGTATCATAGGCGAGGATCGTTCTCTCGTCCTGCTCATCAGCAATCATAATGTCGAACCTCTGGTCGGCATCGATCATCGGTTGCAGGTAAGGGTCAGTGATCACTACCCGGTAGATGTTCTGGTCCATACTCATGTTAGTGTTCGTGGCAGCAAAGGCAGCAAGGAAGAGCATGGCCAAAGCCACGCTTAAAAAGACAGTGGATCGTATATCGAATTTCTGTTTCGACCGCAACACTTCCCATTTGGCAATGGTCACCCAGCCAGCCATAATGTTTATTATGTTACCCTTTCTTATAAAGGATTGTTCAACAATGAGTTCCAATATGATCAAAGTTACCGGGTTGAGAAAAGAGTATGGTTCGTTCACTGCGGTATCTGACCTGAGCTTTTCTGTAGACCAAGGAGAGATCTTCGGTATCGTAGGTCCCAACGGTGCAGGCAAGACCACCACCCTGAAGATGATCAGCAGCCTTATCCGGCAGACGACAGGCACTATTATCATCAATGGGCTTGATCTGGAGCAGGATCCCCTGACAATACGTTCCTTTTTGGGATTCCTTCCCGAAGAATCTCCATTGTATGAGGGGATGGAAGTGGAAGAATACCTGCGATTCTTTGCGGAGCTATATGGAGTGGATCGACACACGTCCCTGAGCAGGATCAACGGTTTGCTCTATGACCTGTCCCTGAATTCCGATGGGAAGAAGATCGGCGACCTCTCCAAGGGCATGCGTCGCAAGGTTGCCATTGCACGATCCCTGATCAACGATCCAAAAGTCCTGATCTACGATGAACCTGCCTCCGGGCTGGATCCAATGACCTCGAAATATATCACAGATTATATCTCCTCTCTCACGAGTATCGGCAAGACGATCGTGTTCAGTGCACACAATCTCTATCAGGTAGAACGTCTGTGTGATCGTGTATTGATCATGAAGGATGGCAAAATGATCACGCTCGGGACGCCGGAGCAGATCCGACAGGAATACGGTACAATCTCATATCGTGTCATATTCGTGGTTGACGATATCACGGGCATAGGCTCTCTGAACATCGAAGAGGACAATGGTCATTATCTGGTCAGGACCGAGAACATCGATGATGTGAATCATATCACTCGCTGGGTGGCATCCAAAGGGGGGGATATTTTGGAGTTGAGGACGATCGAGCCATCTCTGGAGGATATCTTCATTGAACTTATGAAGGAAGAACAAGGGCCAGAGTAATGATAGACATATCAATGAATAAATACTGTTTAATTGAATGAGTGCATTGGGTCTACCATGCTTACCAAAAGAATAATCCCATGTCTGGATGTGACCCTGGATGAGGCCGGAGGTACGGTCGTCAAAGGTGTGGAGTTCGTGGACCTGAAGAAAGCGGGTGACCCGGTGGAGCTCGCAAAACGTTATAATGAGCAGGGTGCGGATGAGCTTGTCTTCCTGGATATTACCGCTTCTCATGAGGGGCGGGGGACGATGATCGATGTGATCGAACGCACGGCGGATGAAGTCTTTATTCCACTGACAGTGGGGGGAGGGATCAATACGGTCGAGGACATACGGCAGATCCTGCGTGCCGGTGCGGACAAGGTCACCATCAATACGGCGGCAGTGAAGAACCCTGAATTTATAACGGAGGCGGCTGATATATTCGGATCACAGTGCATTGTCACGTCCATCGATTGCAGGCGCAACCCGGTCGTGGATTCTCCGGATCGTACGGTGATCACGCTGGAGGATGGGACCCCCGCCTGGTATGAGGTCGTGATCTACGGAGGCCGTAAACCCACTGGCATCGATGCTGTCCAGTGGGCAAAGAAGGTGGAAGAACTGGGTTCCGGGGAGATCATGCTCACAAGCATGGATCGGGATGGGACCTACGACGGTTTCGATATCCCCATCACCCGTACCCTCTCTGAGGAACTTGACATCCCGATCATCGCATCCGGTGGTGTGGGAAATCCTGAACACATGTACGGCGGGTTTGTTGACGGCAAGGCGGATGCTGGCCTGGCTGCAAGCATCTTCCATTTCGGCGAATATACTGTGGGGGATGTGAAGGAATATCTGAAGAAAAAGGGAATACCTGTACGCATCTAAAGGATAATGGTGGCCGAATGGAGATCGTGGAGTTCCAGCAGTTGATGTACGACCTGTATGCCCACAATGATCGACGACGTGGAGCAGCGGCCACCACCCTGTGGCTGGTCGAGGAAATGGGAGAACTGGCAGAGGCCATCCGGCGTGACGATCACGAGAACATCAGGGAGGAACTTGCGGATTGTTTTGCATGGGTGGGTGCCCTTGCCAACCTGTACGAGGTAGATCTGGAATCGGCCTTCCTTGAAAAGTATCCGTATGTCTGTCCCACATGTGGCAAGAATCCCTGTATCTGTACTGATTAACAAATTATAGGAGATATACATAATATGGCAGATTATGAACTGACAGGCAAGACAGTACTGGTAACAGGTGGGGCCGGATTTATCGGCAGCCATGTGGTGGATCATTTGATAGATAAGGGTGCCAGTGTAGTAGTTTTCGATAACCTGAGCTCTGGCCGGATGGAATTTATTGAACATCATCTCGACAGCGATGATCTTACAATGATCAGGGGTGACCTGCTGGATACCGATGCAATCGATGCGGCATGCAAGGGTGTTGACATGGTGTTCCATCTGGCGGCCAATCCGGATGTGCGTCTGGGTGCGGTGGATACACGGGTACATTATGACCAGAACATTACAGCTACCGATAAGCTGCTCTAATCAATGCGTAAGTCCTGTGTTCCCAACATTGCGTTCACGTCCACATCTACTGTGTATAGTGAGGCAGACATGGTTCCCTCACCTGAGGTT
>JAIOTO010000091.1 GCA_021106765.1 Methanosarcinaceae archaeon | reverse complement strand
TACTAATTCCTTGGATATTTTCGCGAGAGTTAACTTCTCGAATTTTGAAAGATTAAGATATCCACGGGAAGCTTCTTCGATCATCCTACAACTCTCTGATGCAGCTTTCTTTGCACGCAAAAAGATGTCATCAGAATATTCCACAATGGTCTGTCCAAGTCGATATGAATTATCATATGCAAGTATATAAGACTGTGGATCCCTGTACCGATCCGATATCATAAGAATATCCCTTAACACTTTAGTATTTCCAGACTCAATAGCAGCATTCAGCATTGCACAATCATAAGAAAGTGTTTCGCCCCAACATTGAACTGTCGTACCACCAAAATCCCCGTGATATTCCACCGATTCATTGGACCAGAGATCACAACACTGCATTGTAAGATTTCCCATTAGATCAGAATGAGCACATGTAGATGATTTGCCCACCTGTGAAATCGGAACACCTGTAATCGCTTTAATAATTGTATTTTCGTATGCACAATCCTTTCCTGGACCAGTGGCTCCAGCCTCATATACAGCAAGAGTTTTAGCAGCCGACATAGCCCTGATCACTGCTGCACTAGTGTGAGATATTTTATGATTAAGAAGACCACCTGCAATGAACATTGCTGTATTAGCCTGTGAACAAGCAGTATCGCCTGCAGCAACCACATGGTGTTTCTTTGCGATCTTTGATATATCGTTCCACAGATATTCTACGTCAATAGTACCCAGGACACCAATAGAATAAAGGTACCCTTGAATATCATTCCTTAGAACTGCATGATCGAAAACATCCTTACCGCCGAGTGATTCTATAGAAAGCATATCTGCACCATTGGAAGCAATTTCGTCGAATGATTCCATCAAAAGCGAGTATAGATCACCTCTTAGATCCACACATTCCCCTTCTCTACGTATGTCGGCAGGTGTGTGTCTTAAAGCACATTTGATCCCATATTCATCATGATAATTTTCCATGATGGCCTTTTGGGCATGAGCAATTTCTCCCCCCCATTCTGCATTTATCGTCATCGAATGTACGTGTTCAGTCTCAAGCACTACTGAGGGAAATCCGACTTGCACCATACGAGTAATGATGTCTCTTGTGATGCGTTCATATTCATCTATAAGTTTCTCTTTGGTTGCCCCCGCCTCTGCTCGGGGAGCATATTTCACTTCTGCAGTGGTGTAACCTGCACCAATTTCGAGATCAAGACCAACTTTGACAGGAAAACAACAATGCCCGAAAAACATGTCATCAGGATCATTATAAGCCATCTTACTATATCTTTTAATTGACATCTATTAGCCTCCATTTAGTGCTTGTGGAACACCTTTCTCAGGTGCTGAACATCAAACCCGGTGAGTATCGAATCTGCAATTTTCGGTACATCCTCAGCATCTTCACAATAGATTCCCAATTCATACCCAGAAGCAAAATCTTGTGTCACCGCTCCTCCACCACACACTACAGGAACATGGATATCAGCTTTTAGAAGGCGAGAATTTACATCATTGAATGCAGGCAATGTTGTAGTCATCAGTGCCGTACCAGAAAGCATGATCGGCCTTTCTTTTATGACTGCAGCAACAACTTGTTCCACAGGAACGTCTGCCCCTAGATCCATAACATCATAACCCTTTGCTCTTAGAAGCACAGTTACAATCTTTTTACCAATATCATGAATGTCACCTTCAACCACAAATGTAACGATTTTGCCTTTCGACTTATGAACCTCCTTGGACAACTTTTTGCAATGATCTATACCTTCGATCATTGCCTGGGCCGAGATGATAACATCTGGAAGATAAAGCATACCATCATCGTAAAGAGTGGACACTATATCCATACCCGCCATCAAACCATTATTGATTAATTCGAGGGGTTTCATACCTGCTTGAATAGCTATTGTCAGACCGTCTATAACAGCATCCTCATCTCCATCGAAAACAGCAACTGCAATTGAACGTATTATTTCATCTGAAGGGAACAGATTTTTTGCAACTTCTTCAGGTGCCATATCCTTTTCAACCCGCACATTATACCTGACCACAAATTGGCTGGAGTCTAAATCGATCATCGTGTATCCTTCTCTATCAATAAGTTCGTTTGTGATTCTATATACATCTTTGGAGAACTCCACATTAACATTGGACAATTACGATTTTACTTACCTATATGTGCATATTATTATCATTGATCATCGGTTAATTAATATTATTAACATATTGCCAAGTGGGTATAGGAGGAAATTAGGGATTTGCATAAATATAACATGAACATAATCTGAAAACCCCGGGTAATGAAAACACGGAACCACCTATACAGATCAGCGATGAGATACATTTAACGCACATCATATCAATCACCAATTATCTCACGGCTGACACAGACCAGCACATCAATTCCTTCCCATTCTCCTCTTGTTATCTTTGTATTCACCTGTATGAACATTCCATTTTTAGTTATAAGTGGCAGGGTAAAGAGATATGTATTTCCAGAAATCATCTCTGCAAAAGCATTGGCAGCATCAACAACCATATCAGGAGGATACATTTTTATAAAATTTATTCCTGTGATCTCTTCTTCTGAGTACCCCAGTTTTTTAGAAACTTGAAGATTTGCATATCGGATACATCCTTTCATATCGATCACAAAAACCATGTCGTCAATGCTATTTAATAAAGAATGAAAATCATGTTGATTCTTATTCAAATCTGCTTCAGCCTCAACACGTTCCATTACCACACCGATCTGAGTTGCAACTGTCTCCAGCGAAGTACGTACCGAAAACGGGATATCATATTCCTCATGTGAAGCAAGAAATAGAACCGCTACAAGATTGTCTTCAACATGTACTGGAATAATAGCCATAGCAAGCAAATCTTCGGATGTTTGATCCAGATTACCTATTCTGGCAATATCCGAATATATTTTATATAATGGATATTCCACCATAAACAGACGTGATTGAATTGAACCTGCATTATACTTCGAATTGGATACTATAAATTCATCCGACAAACCACTAGAAGATATAATATTAAGATCACCTGTGGAGACATCCACGAGATACAGAGCACCACAATCAACAACATCCATCTTAAGTGCAAACTCTAGGATTTGATCAAAGGTTTGTTGTAGATTGCTGGAAGGTCCCAAAAAGCGATCCATATCGGATTCAAGATATAAAAAACTCTTCGCAAGTTTACGTTCCGTTATGTCAAGAATAACACCCTGAAAGTGCAAGAGATCTCCTTTATCATTATACTTGATCGAAGATCGCTCTTCAACCCATCTGATCTTTCCGGAATGTGTAAGTATACGATACTCAACACTATATTTGGAGGCCCCTTGTGCAACATATTGATATACCTGATGTTGGAGATCTTTAAGATCCGAAGGATGTATTATATCCCCATATCTCAGCTTTCCGGAAATGAATTCCTCTGGATCATAACCGAAATTCGAAATATTATCCGACACAAAATCCACAGGCCAGTCTTTGTCCGCCCCCCAGAAAAAAACAATTGCGGAACTGGATGATATGATATTTTGAAGTACCTGCTGGACTTCCAGTGAATCCAATAATTCGTCCTCTCTCAACTTTTGTTCCGTGACATCGCGAACAATGGCCATTATTGCCAATTTCCCCTCATAATCAATAAGAGAAGCACTTATCTGAGCGGGATATATTATACCATCCTTTGAGGACAAATCCACATTATAATCAGAAAAATCCTTTTGGTGTTTCGTTAAATGTTTCCCATATTTTTTTTCGACCATCCTCTGATATTCAGAAGAAACGAATTCAAAAAGAGGTTTTCCCAAAATACCAGCAATGCTATAACCAATTAGTTCACAGAACATTGAATTTGCAAATTGGATCACTCCATTCTGGATGACAACGATGCCATCATTGCTGTTTTCTACAAGTGAAGAATATTTTGCTTCTGAGAATTGCAGCGCATCTTTTGACTCTTTACGTATGATCATTTCCCACATACTTTGCAAGAATATCAATATAGAATCAAAATCAAGATCGATATAGTTGCTTTTATTATTGCTCAAACCAAATACTAGAACAATTCTGCCATCTTTGATAATAGGCACATCTGCATGATGATGCAGTAGGTCAGCATTCAAAGAACGATCAGTAGTATGATTTGTAGTAGTGTTATTAAAAAATGATCTTTTATCTGCAAGAACTCGTTCAATACGTTCCACTATATTTGATTGTTGGAACAATTCACTCTTTGATGGAGCCATTTCTATAGAAGATGATGATAACCAATATGTTTCTTTTAGGTCACCCTCCGAATCTATAAAAGAAATATATCCTTCCTCACTATCTGTCAGCGTTGCAACTTGCGAAAGAACATATTCAACGATGGTACTGACGGGCTTATTTTCTATTTCGTAAAGTTGTAACAACGCTTCGAGACGAGACTGATTCAGATACATGGCTTTTTCAGTTTCTTTCCGAACAGTGATATCTTTGAAAATACCAATACCACCCTGAAAAGAACCTTCCAGAAATATTGATCTACAGATTATCTTTATGTGCCGAATTCCTGCAGAAGAGGCTATCTGATACTCTCTTTCAAAGAGTGTAAATTCTCTATTAAGTATCTTCTTGACCGAAGATCGGATGTCACCATCTGCCAATATATCCAGAATATTGTGGCCAGAGAAGTCGACATCATAATCGTTAAATATTTGAATAAAATCCTCATTAAAGTGATCGATCAGACCGTCACGATCAAAATAGACCAGACCGATAGGTGTTTTTTCGAGGATCATTTTGAATTTCTTTTCAATATTCTTTAAAGCTTTATTAGTATTTATCTTTGTTGTTATGTCCCGAAATGTCATCATAATAGCAGGTCTGCTTTCAAATTCAAAAAATATAATCGTAAGCTCCACCGGCATTTTAAAAGATTTTCGTGATATTAACACGACATCATACTTAATAGGAATCTCTTTATTCATATCCAAGCATTTTTGACATTTTTTACTAACAATACGCTGATATTCTGGAAGGATATGATCAAAATAATAATTTCCCAACAAGTCGCTAGGTTTGTAACCTAACATTTCTGCAAATTTCAGATTTGAATATTGTATCTTTTCATTCTGCACAATAACGATCCCATCACTTAAATTTTCCACTATTTTAGAAAATATTCCATCTGAGTACTTTGAGAGGGTCTTCGGTTCCCCACATTCGGAAAGACATTCAATGATTAGAAGGATATGAGCATCAGAGGATACTAATTCATCGATTATTTGTGCTTTTAGTAAGAAACCACATTTTACATCATCTTTTGTCTCGTTCTCGATCACAAACTCAACAGGATGATCGTTATCATTGGATAGAGTAGTTAAAAAATGTCTCAGATCAGATGCACTCCAGCTTGGATCAACTGTGTCAGGAAACGAATGACCCAATATATCATGCGATGCAAAAGTACAGAATTGATAGAATGATTTATTTGCAAATAGAACCTTCAGTTCATAGTCCAGAATCAACAAAGGTTCTCCTAAACTATTGATCAACTTTTCAAAACATATGTGGCTATTCTGAGATCCTGTATCCATAAGTTTTTTGCCCAACTCCGATTCTACAACCATATTCATTTTAACAAAGACCCCCCACCATATCCGGATCATTTTATTTTAATCTGGAAAACATTGCATCAGTGTGTATAGAGATATAGGATTAATGTAGTTATATGTCTATTTGTTGCTTGTATCACCTTTAATCCTATTGTACAAATTTGAAATTACTATACTATTGGAATATCTATCCGAAACAGTTATCTCAAAGAACCTATTAATATGAAATTAGCTCACATCTAAATCGATATTGCTTCCTTCCTAGGCTTCAATCTAAAGGATATACCGTTTAGGTGCGAGCTACACTAGACATTATCTTGCATATTAACAATCGATCATGTGTGACAGCATTCGTCGTTATGAGAGTAACCATTTTCATGAACATATGTGACCAGCCCTACACCAACCTTATTGTCGAACACGTCGCATACATTTCTATTTACGATCTCCACAAGATCATCTTTACTGATGCCAGTAACAGCAGTAAGTATTTTAAGTGTAGGAGTACCGTGTTCTGACTCAATTGTTTCGAGTATAGGTGACTCATAGTAAGCAGTAACACTTGCTTTGGTAACAGCAGAACCCGAATCAAGGAATAATTTTATGTGCCCCACAAATTCGGGACTGTATTTTATTACATCTTCACACATGACCTCCATCAGATGCTTTGCAAGTGATTCTGTAAAAGTAATATCCCTATGATCCATATGTAATATGAATTCTGTTGCATAGTTAGAAACTCCTGAGCATGCAATTGAATCTACATCAGTATCAGATCGAATTTCTTTTATTGCCGTATCATTGGAAATCGCATCTGATAACACGAGATCCATAAAGTTCTGAAAATCTGCATCATTTCCGTGAGCTGACAAACTGATTACCTTTGCGCCAGGGTTTAACTGATGTGCAGAAGATTCTATTATTGGAAGACGAATGTGGTCTACAAGATCGATTTTGTTTATTATAATGATATCTGCATCGACTATCTGCCTTTCGGAGAAATGTTTGACTTCTTTCATCAGATATTTGAATCTACTACCATCAATTAGTGTAACCAGTGGTGCAAATGTTACATCCGACAGATTCATGAGCATAACATCGTTCTTTATGATATGAGGGAAAGCAATACCAGTTGGTTCTATAAGCAAAACATCCGGCTTATAAGTATTGCACAAAGTGTTGACAGTATATCGTAGGTCTCTCTTCAAACTGCAACATATACAGCCATTTGTCAGTTCAGTGGTGTCAAAACCATATCTGGATATAACATCTCCATCAACACCAATTTCTCCGATCTCATTGACAATTATGGCAACCTTCATCCCTTTTCCACTTAAATATTTGCCTACTCTCAAAACCGTTGTAGTTTTTCCACTTCCCAGAAAACCACCAATTACAAGCAATCTCATATTTTCACCTCCTATCAATTCTCAATTTTGTCCTTAAATATTACAAGATTCTCCCATTTAAATATAGATTTTGGACAACTGTGTATACATTTTTGACAATGTGCACCATCACAAAGATCCGTTCTTATCAATACTAGTCCATCTTCATCCATAGTAAGAGCACCGTTAGGGCAAGATTTTACACACAAATCACATTTATCGCAATCGTCACCCATTACCATTGTGAGATATGTTCCTACCTTATCAATAACATGGAGACCTTCACTTCCAAGTACAGGAATATCTTTCATTACACGTTTATCAACATATACTTCTTTATTAGCTTCATCAATAGTCGGAAGCTCCTTCTTCTTGAGATATTTTTTCAGTATTTTGAAAGGCATTCCTTCAGTCCAATATGAAAGTTCAAGTATGTAAGCATCCTTGAAAGCTTCATCAAGTGCAAACATAACATGAGTGCCAACGATCTCATTTGCAATATCCTGTAGTCCCCATAGCCTTTCTTCTGATAGCAATATTTCTCTTGCAACGATCAATGAAGTATTTCCGATCTGGGAAACTGCATCCACATTGTAGGGGATCATACCTATCTTGTGAGCTTTCAAAGCATCCATATATGTGCCTGCTGCTCCTGACATATAGGCAGTTCGTATCTCATCAACTCCAATCCCTGCAGCCTTACAAAGAGTTATATGCCCTGCCCGAATTGCGCCGATAGCTTTTCCTGCTTCAGCGAGATCATGTTCGGTGAACTTAATATTATCCTGAAGATGTATAGTGCCATCCTTTGTAGAGATCGTAGGTAATTTCACCAATTTATTCTGGAGTGCAATTTCCATAATTGCAATGACACCTGTGCCTGTTATTCCCTCTGCTCTGATAGTCCCTTTTTCTAAAACATCTCCGTTCTGGGGATCTACAAGATCAGCAGGAGTTACATTCATCCTATCGTCAAGCACATAATTTCTTAAACCGTTGGGTTCTATATCAATATCAGAAATTGCATATGGACATGCGATAGTTCCGTCTTTTATCTCTTGACCTTCCATTGCGGGACCAGCTGCGGCAGAACCGGTATAAATTACATTGCCCACTTTCAAGGCCATTTCAGCATTCGTGCCGTAATCAGTTGCTATTGAAATCTCGTCTTTTTCAAGCATACCTGATTTGACAATTAGTGCCAGTGCATCTGCTCCGACCTCATGCTTAATTGCAGGAGGAACTACTAACTTACAACATTTAAAATCTTCAAGACCAGATATATCCGTTGCATCAATGATCCTGGCATTACGTTCTTGTTCCTTTATATTGAACTTTGCTTTTTTTCTTTCACCTGCATAGGCAAGATCATCAATTGGAATACCCTGTAAGAGGGATAACTGTATTGGATTCCCACAAATAGCTATCCTCTTTAAGTCCGAAGACTGTATCTCGAGAATCTCCATAATGTTAATGAATGCTTCAATAACGAGATCATGTGCAAGATCCTGCCCATATTTCATCGCAAAATCAAGATGATCCATTACATTTGCACCAGGTAAGGGGTTTCGCATCGTGATGACGGTCCTTTTAACCTCACCAGTATCAAGATCGATTTTATGGGCACGGAAACCACTGGTCCCCAAATCAATTGATATTCCTACATTCATTTGACCACCTTCGTTATTTCTGATTAATGATATGATTAACTAAAAAAGAGATGCCAATAATAATAGGCATCCCAATTTAATCCTCAGGCAAAATACTCATCACGGGCCTCTACGATAGCTTTTACATTATTGAGAGGAGAATGTGGCGCAATACCGCATCCTGGTGCCAGAACGTCAATACCTCCCTCAAGAGCCTTTTTGGCGCTTTCTTTTACCTCCTCCGGCGTACCTGAAAGAATCGTGAAAGGACTGGATATATTTCCAATGATCGTTGCTCGATCACCAACCGTCTCTTTTGCACTCTTTAGATCCTTTACCTTCTCTTCAATACTTAGTCCCTCAAATTTACAATCTGCCATCATCCCCAGTATGGGGGTCACATCCCCACAAATATGCAACACCTTTACACAATCAACACTTTCTGCATAACGTATCAATCTTGGTTTCAAGATTTTGTCGAATGTTACAGGACTCATTAGATCTGGAGATGCAACCGGATCTGGTACCGATATAATATCTACTCCATTATCAACAAGAATATTTGCATATTCAATGCATGCATCCGTAGCAAAATCCAGAATTGTCTCAAAATCCTGAGGCTTTTTTATGGACCATTTCATGAACTTTTTTACACTTACAAGATCGGATGCCAGTGTCACTGGCCCCTCCATACCCGCAATAAGTGGTACATTGTCACCGACCTTTTCTCTAATAATCTTAGTGGCCTCGGTTACAACAGGGATCCTTCCTTTAGAAGATAGATCATCCGGCATGATCAGGTTATCCACACCATTTGGATAAGGATGTCCGATCACCGATGGTTGCCTGTCCTTTGTACCGAAATTTATCTCACACCCCATGGCCTCTGCAAGTACTGTGAGACAATATGGATAACGTACTCCTTCAAGACCAGCCATCTCATGGGAAGAAACTGCCAATTCAGCCATTTTATTTGCATCGGAATGCGCTTCTGGCCATGCAGCTCCGGTCCAATCCATCAGATTAACAATAGCAGTCTGAGTTACAGAAACTGCAGGCGTTTTGTCAACTGATTCCCCTTTTAGCGCTTTGATCAATCTTTCTTTTAAATCTAAATCACTCATATTATTCACACTCCAATTATTTATCAATTTTTTGACTTTGTTGTTATTTGCCAAAGTAATCGCGGGTTTCAAGTAAACCTAATATATATTGTCCAGTTAATGATATATAAACATTTGTTTTTTGAATAAGTACTATATAGTTATTTCTCATAACCAAAATTCACAACACCCCTAACTAATAAATTAAAAAAGAGGTTGCTTAGACATGTTATTTGATAAATAAAACATGAATTTATCAATAATAGATAGTAGAGTATGCAATATATTAATATAATATAATAGTTAGTCCACATAATGGAATACCTATAAGTAAATAACAATGCTATGAAATATATGAATTAGTATATAGTAATTTAAAGGCTTTAACCGCTATTGTAAATTAGAAAATATATCTTTAAACTAATTACTAAAAAATAAAACAACCGTAAACTATAAATATGAAATACAATTGAAGAATAAATTTTGTTCACACCTACAAGAATGATTTAACCCATTCGCTGATGTCAAATTTACAGGAGTTCCTTGTTCATTTCAACAAATATCCCCTGCATAATGAAGATTTTGAATTCCCTGACCTGCTGGGTGATGCTTATGAATATCTCATCAAGTTCTTTGCAGATTCAGCAGGTAAGAAGGGCGGAGAGTTCTATACCCCTGCCGAGGTCGTATGTATGATGGTGCAGGTACTTGATCCTGAAGAAGGTATGCGGGTGTACGATCCGACCTGTGGTTCAGGTGGTGCGCTGATACAATCAAAGCAGTATGTGGAAGAGAAGGGACAGAATGCACGTGACCTTACATTATTCGGACAGGATGCTAATGGGGGCACATGGTCGATCTGCAAGATGAATATGATCCTGCATGATATTCAGTATGCTAAGATCGAACATGGCGATACCCTTACTGATCCAAGACATACTGACGGCGGGGAGATCATGCATTTTGACAGAGTTATTGCCAATTCGCCTTTCTCAATTGATTATTCCAGGAAGAGCCTGACCTTTACGGAGAGATACCTTTACGGTTTTTCACCTGAAGGAAAAGAACCACACACAAAGGTTCGGGGAAATAATGGGTACTGTGTTGTCAGATTACGAGAAGAGGAAAGAGTGGTTGAAGGTCAATGGGAACTATCTGGAGATCTGAATAAGGTCGATCTCCTCAACATCGAGTACAAAGCCGTTCACATGCAACCATTATGTAGAATGTTATAGAAATATTGTATAACAATTTAACATTCGGGAAACATTAGCTGATGAAGTTTACAATAAAATCAAAAATCACAAGGTTTCGACCTGAAAAAGCCATAGAATATCAGTTAATTCGCCTGCAGAGGTCACCCTCATATCTTGCTGGAAAAACAGTTCAATTCCTTACTAAGATCATTATCAACAAAAGAAAAATGATGTGGTGCTCCGGCCGGGATTCGAACCCGAGTCTTCGGCTCGAAAGGCCGGAATGATTGGCCGGACTACACTACCGGAGCACAATGTGAATCGTAGTGAAGCGAGCCTCATAAGTCATACAGACTTATTAAGCTTTCGCTTCATGACAGTTCAAACAATTATTACTGTTCTTCCTTGATCAGATTCTCTACCCACTGGCGAAGGAGAGAACAGTACTCGGGCTGGCAGGCAGCCCTGCATCCTGTGCAGGGAGAGAACATATCTTCAGCCAGAAGGAAGGTGCAGGGTGCTGTTTCTGAAGCATACACCTTGATAAGATATGTGCGAGCTCCGTTTGAGACAGCAGATTCACGCGTGATCTCTCCTGCATCGAGTAGTTTTTTGATGATCCTTGAGCACTTGCGGCTATCGACCTCAAGATCCTTCCAGAGCTGATTCTGAAATACTCCCTCTTTTTGACTTCGGATATATCCCAATGTCTTATCTTCTATTGTCATGGTCATTTTTCAGGCGATAGTTAGTTTTCGACAGGGGTGATCAGTATGATGTTGTTGCCACGCAGCACAACAGAACCAAGGGTACGTAGCCGCTCTTCCTCAAATATCTCAACAGCACCCTCTAAATGCAGGTTCAGATAGTCATCTGCACTTTCAAGAGTACCCTCTAGTATATGCAGATCACCCTTCATTTCTACCTGGACTTTTGAACCGATCAGTTCTTTGACTTTCTTAATTGGAAACAAAATAAACTCCTCTCATTCATATAGTGTATTTGGCTAAACAGTCAACTGGATAACAATATATTGGAAATATCTAATACGCGATCCTATTATTTAGTACGATTGAATGTAATTGCCGCTTTAAAAAGGTTTTTATCGATCAGATATATCCCTGTATCTCTGAACTATCATCCTTTTGAGGTTGCTTCTTTTGGGCATGTCCCTTGAGGATGGGACCAAACACTGCTTCATACTCCTGTATATGCTGATTCAACCATCTTGAAAGTTCCACTGCAGCGATCGGTGAGAGTATTACCTCCGTCTCAAGGTTCCGCTGGATCACCTGTTTATTGGAAGAACTATCGAATGAACGGGGCGTATCGTTATAGAAGCCGATCCTGAAATCGTATGGACTATGCCCACCCATGGCACCGATAGAATATACCTGTTTGAAATTATCCGGTTTATGGATCTCGATCTTGACATTTTTCTTTTTCGCGTCCTTATCAGGTCCAGCTTCATTCTCTGTCATCCTTATCTCCTCATTATAATTTCCCTAAGAACAATTGTAATCATTCGCATTGCTTTAATAGGTTTTGCATCCAATTAGCGTGCAAAACAGAGATGCACACGCTCATCCTTCTACAAGCTTCCTTAGCCGATGCGCCTCTCGTGCGGTATCTTTCTTCGAATAGGCCTTGGCGATCATTTCCACTGCATCCAGATTCCGTACTACACCATCCAGATAACCATAGAGGTCCCCGGTATAAGCCGTGATCCCGTACAGGGACTCAGTCCTCTTCACGATCTGTTCCGGATCACGTCCCTCACAACGCAAGGTAATGATCATTTCAGAGAACTTCTTTTCAGCACATCCACAATAAGGACTCTCCTTACATTTACACGTAAGAAAATCCGCCGCAAAATCGAACAACTGATCCTGGATAATGATGTCCAGCCTGGAAAGGTTCTCCCCTTCAAATAGAATATCCAGCGATGCACCCTGGAACACTCTGGACGGCATATTGATCTTCAATGCCGTTGACACCTGCTGTGCGTACTTAAAGTACACCTGGTCAAAGAACTCAAGATTTGCTACAATATCCAGAACCCCATGATCCGCAAGTACTGCATCACGTATCAGGAATGCTCTGGGTACCGAAAGGAAATGACCTGCAGTGATACTTCCGAACCGGGTGAGTGCGATCGTATCTCCTTTCTGTTGTATCATATGGTATTTTTTCAATCGGGTAATGATCGGATCAGCTGAGAAATCAGCCAACATGCTCTTCTGTATGGCCACAAGATCACGCTTCGATGTGGTCACAGCAGCAGATGCCAGGATCTCTTCCATTTGTTCATCATTACCGTAGTCCACCTCCGTGTGTTCCATCTCACCTTTGAGCAATCTGATGGCCATCTCATCTTCAGTAGTACTCTGCTGGCTAGTATAACGTTTATCCGGTGTTGCCAGCAATACCACAATACCCCTGTCATGATAATCCGGTCTACCTGCCCTGCCAAGCATCTGCAGGAACTCCTGTACGGATAGCCATTCAATACCCATGACAAGGGACTCGAATATCACCTGCGATGCAGGGAAGTCCACTCCTGCTGCCAGAGCAGCTGTGGTCACAACCACAGGTAACTCACCTTTTGAGAATCGTCTCTCGATCTTTTTCCGTTCAGGATGGGAAATACCTGCATGATAGGCAGCTGAAGATATTGGAAGAGCCTTGGCAATACGATGACAGTTGCGACGGGAGTTGGTAAATATAAGGGTTTGACCTTTATGACCTTTGGACGAAACCATTTTGAACTCATCCCTCACAAGCTTTGTCATGAGTCTGATCTTGTGATTCTCAGGACAGAACACAAGATGTCGCTCAATGGGTACAGGCCGGTGTTCATAATCCACTAGTGCAGCACCAAGTTTTTTTGCCATGACCTTTGGCTTTGCAACGGTTGCCGATAAGTAGATGAACTGAGCAGACGGAGCAACATACTTCAGTCTGGCAATCAATCCGTCCACCCGATGTCCCCGTTCATCATCCTCGACCATGTGAACCTCATCAATGACCACCGTACCGATCTGTCCGAGCAGGTCCGCTCCCTTTGTCCGCAACAGGTAGTCCAGTCCCTCATAGGTACCCACTATGATATCCGTATCAACACCCCTGTTTGTGGATCTTGTCTTTGATGTCCGGATACGTGAACTTCCTATCCGTATGGAAGTTTTGAGACCGATAGCAGAATAGCGTTTTGTGAAATCGTCATATTTCTGGTTGGCAAGCGCCACCAATGGGACCAGATATAGCATCTTTCCGTTCTGCTTCAGGATATTCTCCACCCCTGCCATCTCCCCAACAAGTGTTTTTCCGGTGGCTGTGACCGAGGTGATCAACTGGTTCTTCCCATCCAGCAACCCATTGTCCACTGCAAGGGATTGTACTGGCAGCAGGAATTTTGATTTCTTCAGTAGTATATTCTTGAACTTACTGGTAATTGGGAGATCATTGATACTTCGTGTACTTTCATCAGGGTTTGAACGAATGGTATCAAAGTGCGTAAGTTCGGGATCCAGTTCCTCGGGGTTCAACATACCAATGGTCCTGTCCAGGTCCTGTGTACGTAGCAGGATCTGCTCGAAACGTTCAATGGCCTCATCTCCATAATTGTATTGTGAATTACGTAATGCTCGCAACAGTTCTTCTTTTGCACATTCTTCACAGATCAATTCATTGTGGTATTTGATCGATCTTTTATTGACGAAATTGAACTGTTTCTTGAGAAGACAGAACCTGCAGACCTGAACCCTATCTGCCTTAAGATGAAAACCACTGAGCATTTCAATGATAGCGGATTCCATCTTCTGATCACCACTGGCTACGATCATTATACGCTCTGATAGTCTGAGCAGGTCGATGAACTCCTCTGGAGGGCGATATTCCTCCTTTCCATCCCTGTTGACCCTGAAACGATGAGGACGTGGACCAGCAGATGTACTCCTCAATATTAGTTCACCTATCAATATAGGCACACGTTTTTTATCTTTAACAGGCATCACAGTAGCCTTTCCCTTTTCAGGGTTCAGGAGGATCCAGAGGGTCATTACAGAGGATTCAATATTGGGTAATGGTATATGATGCTTCTGGCAGCCAGCCTTATCTGACCACCGGATTAGTGCAATGACCACAAAGGTATTATAAGTGTCCATCAATATATCTCACTATATATAATGAGGGATGATAATGGTAGATAATAGGGGTGTACATTCTCAGAATGAGTTTGCTCATCATCAGCAAGCTATATATCAGAATGAAGAACCAAGCCTGTATGATCGCATCAAACAGGGTGATGACGTCATTCCCACACAGAAAAGTCCCATCATCATGACAACTGGCATATCTGTACTGGACAAAACTTTAGGCGGAGGTCTTCCCTCCAGTTCATTGATATATTTTTCCGCAGATCCCAGATCCATGTCCGAAGTATTCCTTTACCAGTTCACGCAGTCACGAAAGACCTACTATATTACAACCGGCCGTCGTCCAAAATACATTCAAAAGGATATCGAAAATTTAGGCTTTGACCCTTCGAATATCGTATTTGTTGACATCTATAGTGAATATTATTTCACGGCAACCGGGGATATGGTGGATAATGTCGGGAACGAGTATGTGGACTCAAAGATCATCGAGTTCACGGAATACAACCTGAAGAACATTATCACTGATGCAAACGGCGATGCGGTGAATATAATCTTCGACACCTTCTCGTTCTTTATGAGTCTCAATGTCAATCTGGGATTGTTAAAGCGTCTGACCAATATCCTGTATGAATCTACCAAGGATCTAAATGGCCTTACATTCCTGTATGGCCTAAAGGGCAGCCATCCGGAAAATGTGGAAAATGAAGTATTTAATTCATCAGATGTTATTTTTGACATATCAACAGAAAAAAGTTCAGATCAGATCGTTAGCAAACTTGCGATCCCAAAGATACGTGGCATGATACCCACTGCAGACATAATCAAATTCAATGTGGCCGGTGGGGTCCAGATCGATACGTCCAAGGATATTGCCTGAGCACAGTGTGTTAGTGTACGTACTTCATGCAGATCATAGGCGTGCACCAGAGGTGGCACTGCTACAATCACAGTCACGTTCGCTCGGCAAATACCGAATTGTCTCAGATAGGATCTCCAGCAGAGCATCTTGTTTTACTGCAAGTTCTTTCACCAACTCGTCAGTGGTCAGTTTCTCATCCCCCATACCACAGGCATGGTTCGTCACAGTACAGATGGATGCATAACATAGTTCCATCTCCCGCGCGAGTATCACTTCCGGGACCCCGGTCATACCGACCACATCAGAGAACATACTCATCATAGCAATCTCTGCCCGTGTTTCGAATCGGGGTCCTTCAGTGCAGGCATAGACCCCTTCCGAATATTCCACTCCCTTTTTTCTTAAAGTGGAGGCCAGACATCCCCTGATCTGACTACAGTATGGTTCGGTCATATCCACATGTACCGTATTATTATCAAAGAATGTGGATACCCTGTTCCGTGTAAAATCTATAAAATCATCTGGCAGGAAGAAACTACCTATGGAATGACCTTTCATACTTCCAACCGAATTGGTCGATATGATCCTGCTTGCACCGATGTCTCTTGCTGCCCAGATATTGGCACGGTAGTTGATCAGATGAGGAGGGGTATGTTCATCGGTCCAATAATGACGTGGGATCATTGCCACCGTTCTTCCGTCCACATCAGAGAAATATACCCTGACTGCTCCATATGGTGTATTGACGATCTTTTTACATTCTTCAGAAAGAGCTGAGAATCCCACTCCTCCAATAATGGCGACATCAACACTCATGTCTAACGTGTCCATAATTCAATCCTCGTTCGTTTTTGCATCCTTATTTTTGCAATTGTCAGCAGATCTGCCCATGGACTCAAGCCTGATCCCTACAAGAGCTATGATTATAGCTAATACCACCGAATAGATAAAGTATGGAAGTCCAAATTCCGATGATACGGACACATCGTTTGCAATGTTACTGATGGATAAAATATATCGACTGGATCCCCATAAGAGCAGTCCTATGGATAATATGAACAATGGTGGTGATAGGTCCTTAGTCGTAAAGTCTTTGCTTATGTGATGATCAAGGATCTTACCGGTGGTGGCGAACACCAAAGCTATAACGTACCACCAGATAGTAGTATTGATGAACACAGTGAAAAAGGTCACAGCTCCATAGTACCAGATACCTCCGGTGGTGTAGTATCCCCATAGCTCGATAGTACCTAGCATCGTCGCAATGATCGTAATAAGGACAGCTGCTGAATAGGTCACGAACGTTATTCGACCAGCATAGAATTCTGTTTTCAATTTTTCTTTCATCACAACGACCCATTCATCGAGATTAAAACCTCGATATAGCATATACAGCCCTATAGCTGCCGATATACCTATGATCGCTCCTTCCGGATATTTCGCCAGCAGGAATATCGCATAGATCATAGCCGTCAGGCCAAGAGGTACAAAGAATGTCTGAGAGATCTTCGGATCATTGAACGCATTCTTGAGGATATAATAGGTACTTTCCAGATTTGCGCTCTGTTTGACAACGATACGTTTTACAGAATTTATCTTGATACGTGATTGCACAATAGGTATCAGAGTCTCATCCTCTGCTCCATCAGATATGAATATCGCATTTTTTGCATCGAAACTCTCGAGAATGTTCTCCAGTTGTTCTGTTATCTTCTGATCTGATATGATGCCCACGTTCTTATCACCGGCGAACGTAACGATCTCGGCATCGATCCCGATCTCTTTGAGTTCATCCAGAACCTTGATGCCACCAAATATGGTGTTCGTGTCCGAATCCTCAGGATCAGCAGTGGCAAGTTTCACAGCCGCGGCTATATTCTGCTCTTTCCCAATGAGCGGTGTCTTGACCTTTGCCTTCTCTCCAAGGTCATCATCCCTATCGATACATATCACTAGCGTCTGCATGTAACCTCTACATGTAATTTAGAACGAAAATATATATAGGTTCTGTCAACGACCATTTCTTAACAAGTGACCAATATATAATATTCAGTTCATGTTTGCGACCATACGAAGAAGTCGATGTGCCCATTGCAATTTCTTTTTCTTGATAGGACCAACGTCCTCATCATTCAGATCAAAACCAGCCAGAGTGATACTGGAAGCATTGAACTCAAGTGCCAGAAATACACACCGGTCACCATCGGAAAATCCTCCGAAATTGTGAACGTTCACCAACGGTCTTGCCTGGGTCGTACCAATGATATCCTTCATCAGGGGCACATATTTGAGAAGCTTCTCGGTGTTGTCCCCATGGGCATGTACGACCATGGTCGCTCCTTGCTTGTTAGCAATGATCTCCTTTTCGATATCCCCATCAAGGTCGGTTACAATAATATCTGGAATTACATCCCTATCCAGTAGGACAGTGGTTGCCCCGTCGGCTGCGATAACCAGCTGATCTTTGATTTCAACAACATCCAGATCATTGGACAGACAGGGCGCATTTCCACATACGAGTACTTCACGCCCTCTGACAAGAGTGTCAAGAACATCGATATCTGCGCTGCTTGTTCCAACAAGTAAATTGGATAGAAGGTGAGCTGCACTCTCATCCTCTTCCCGAGAAAAACCAAGATCATCGAGTATCTGCAGGTAGATCGGTTCCCATTGCTCAAAATCCATGTTTAGTTCCTCTTACCTCTTATGTGGTTGCCGGTGATATCCCAATATGCATGTCGATACCTTCCACAACCCAATCCTTGACCAGTGTACCGGTAGCATCCACGTCATAACCAATGACCTGTACCGAGGAACGGACTTCCTTTGCGATAATGGCCTCAAGATCGAGTACAAGATCCAGGACCCGTTCATCATCAATACGAATATGGGCCACAATGTTCTCATCGACCTCAAGGTTCAGTTCCTTGCGCATATCCTGTATCCTGCGTATGACCTCGCGGGAGAATCCTTCGGATTCTATCTCGCGGGAGAGAGTTGCATCCACATATACCATGCCATTATTGAACTCTGCACCTGCCACCATGTCGGGAAGCGTTTCCTGGAAGTTCACCATTGACGCAGTGATCATCGCTGCCTCCCCATCGGGTAGTTCGATCTCCATCTCACCAGTCTCGGCCAGTCCTTCCTTGATCTGAATAGCACTCATACTACCCAGGACCTTGTTCACTTTGCCGGCATCTCCTTTGAATACGGGGCCAATAGTACTCGGGTTGGGCGTGGCTTCTATACCAAGCTCGTCCCAGCTTGTGTCGACACCAATAACGACGATGTCCTTCGCATTGGTCTGTTCCATCAGTACCGATCTCAGGTTCTCAACAGCTGATGCAACCTGTTCTTGCTGTGGCAAGCTCACGAGACGTGAAACCGGCCATCGCAATTTCCTCTTTACCTTCTGGCGTGCATTGGATGCAGATTCCACGATGGAACGCACGGTTATCATATGTGCTTCCAACTCCTCATCCACCAATGCTTCATGGACCTTTGGCCAATCACACATGTGCACTGTGAGCGGTGCGCCATCGTTGACATTGCCTACCAGGTTCTGGTACATCTCCTCAGCCATGTGTGGCATGAACGGTGCGATTACTTTCGCGATGTTCACGAATACATCATAGAGGACTCTGTACACAGCCAGCTTGTCAGGATCATCTGCTTCTGTCCAGGTACGTGGTCGTATCAGTTGTATATACCATCGCGATAGGTCTTCCAGAACAAAATCATTGATCGCGCGCATGGCTTTGTGAAGTGTATTCTGCTCCATTGCCGTATTCACATCATGTATTACTGACTGCATGCGCGAAAGGATCCATTTATCCTCCTGTCTCAGATGGTCTTTGATAGATTCAAATGAGACCTCCTGTGGATCGAAACTGTCGAGTGCCATGTAGGGTAGCGGGAAACGATACACGTTCCACAGGATATTGTTCGTCCGGTGAATGGTAGCTATCTCGTCCCAGTTGAACTTCAGATCCTCCCAGGGAGCACTTGAAGCAAGGACATAGGCCCTGAGAGTATCAGCTCCGTATTTTGCTATTACCTCGTGTGGTTGTATTACATTACCAAGGCTCTTTGACATCTTCTTGCCACTACCGTCGAGTGTGAACCCATGCATCAGCACACTTTTGTAGGGTGCTCTGCCAAAGGCTACCATACTGGCACCCAGTTGGGAATAGAACCAGCCACGTGTCTGGTCGTGCCCTTCGGTAATGAAGTCTGCCGGCCACCATTCATCAAATGCCTCTCGCGTGTGTGGGAATCGGAGGGTTGCCCAGGAAGCCACTGCGGAATCGAACCATACATCGAACACATCCTCCACACGCGACATCGTACCGCCGCACTCACATGGAATAGTAACCTCATCAACGAATGGTCGGTGTAGTTCGATGTCAGAACCTATACTGGCTTTTTCTGAAAGTTCTTCCCTGGTCCCGATCACATCAATGGTGTTGCAACTGTCGCATTGCCAGACAGGTATGGGAATTCCCCAGTAACGCTGGCGTGAGATGCACCAGTCTCTGGCACCCTCTACCCAATCCTTAAATCTGGCAGAGCCCGCCCAGTCCGGGCTCCATTGTACATCCTTGATCTCAGCAAGCATATCATCCTTCAACTCACCGATCTTGATGAACCACTGTTTGGTTGCGAGGTATATGATAGGGGTCTTGCATCTCCAGCAGTGACCATATCGGTGTGTGATGATCGATTCTTCCAGTAACAGCCCGCGCTCTTTCAGGTCATCGATCACGATACTGTTCGCATCCCGGATATTCATTCCTTCGTACTTGCCACCTTGCCGGGTGTAACTGCCGTTCGGACCAACCGGACAGAATATGGGCAGGCCGTTCTTCACACCGACCTCAAAGTCATCCATACCGTGTCCAGGCGCAATGTGTACACAACCGGTGTTCTCGGCTGTGACATAATCGGCAAGGTACACGTTATGCTCGATGTCCGCCTGCTCGGGAACCACATCCGCAAGAGGATGTTCGTACGCTATTCCGGCCAGATCCTCACCGGTCATGGTATCCAGGATCTCGTAATCAGTGTATCGTCCTTTCCTCAGGACGTGTTCCACAAGTTCCGAGGCCATTATGAGAGTTTCACTTGATCCGTTTGAGGATACTGCCTGTACCTTTGAATATTCGAATGTTGGGTGCACCGCAACAGCGATGTTCGAGGGGATCGTCCAGGGAGTTGTTGTCCAGATCACAATGAAGGTATTATCCTCACCCTTTAGTTTGAACTTTATGTAAATGGACGGATCGGTCCTGTCATCATATTCCACTTCAGAATCGGCAATTGCAGTTTCACATCGGGGGCACCAGTTGACCACGCGCTCGCCTCTTTCCAGCAGGTCCTTGTCCTGAGCCTGTTTGAGCGTCCACCATGCCGCTTCGATGTACTCATCACGCAGTGTCATATAGGGGTCTTTCCAGTCAAGCCATACCCCCAGCATGCGGAACTGGTCGGTCATATCGTCCTTCTGTGTCAGGGCAAATTCCTTGCATTTCTCTATGAACTTACCGACACCATAAGCCTCGATATCTTTTTTTGATTTGAAACCCAGGGCTTCTTCCACTTTGACCTCAATAGGTAGACTATGCATATCCCAACCTGCCCGGTCCAGGATATCGTGGTCGTTCATTGATCGGTATCTCAAAATGGAATCCTTTATTATCTTGTTCCAGGCTGTTCCAAGATGGATATGTCCTGTAGTGTAGGGGGGGCCATCAACGAAAAAGAACTTCTTTGCCCCTATTCGATGCTCTCTCACTTTTGAGTACGCATCGTTATCCTCCCAGAATTCATGAACCTTCTTTTCGATCTCATTTGCATTATACTGGTCAGCAACTTCTTTAATCATATCGGTGGTCTCCGTGAGTGGTATTTGTTTTGCTACCACCTAATAGCATAATTGATTTAAATACTTTGGTTTGGTACCCGGTTTATGAGGAAGGAAGAAAGTCCAGTCTGCAATAACTTTTTATCTCTGGCTGTCACAACTATGGCTGCGGAATATTACACATGATCTGCAGATCCGGCTGATAATTCTATCAGAGGATCAAATACCATATTAGGTGATACATTGAAGATCAAATCAAGGATCCATCTGAGGAAGTCTGCGAAGAAGGAACTGTTAGCTGAGCTTTCACACATTTATGGAGATGCTATGAAAACCATTTCCGACAGCAAGTATGAAAGTGCCACCGCTGACGGCATCTCAATAATCATAGTGGATGGTGCGATCATGTTCTTCAAGGATGATGGCATGTATGTTCCGACCATAAAAGGGGTTATGGGGTTGGGACTTGATAGTAATGTGGTCGTTGTTGATGCAGGAGCGGTCCGATTTGTGGTAAATGGAGCCGATGTGATGTGCCCTGGCATCGTTAGTGCAGATCCTGAGATCCAGACTGATGACCTGGTCATTATCAAAGAGGTAACCCACGACAAGCCTCTGGGAATGGGCAGAGCCCTTGTGCCGGGTGATTCAATGAAGGCAAAATCCGGTAAAGCCGTACGATCCATCCATTATGTTGGTGATGACCTCTGGAATATGGAGGTATGAAAAAAGATATCATTAAAATATGATGAATATCTATATACTGTCACGTTGATATAGCAACATAGAATATAATTAATATATGATTCATTCAATAGGTTTCAAAAGAAAAGGTGCAGATTATGGCAAAGATCATAGATAAGTTATTTGGAAGCGGTACTAAAAGCGCAACATCGACCGATGAATATACAGAGCTTGATCTTGGCAAATATGAGGAGGCACTGGCAGATGAGCCGGCCGAGACGTATGTCAGGGTTGCGGAACTTACGAACCTGAATGAACTTCCGGCATTGAAGAAGGAAGTATACGATGGTAATATCCTGATGATCGATATCTCTAACATCAAGGCCGACAAACTCATGTTCGATCGTGCATTAAAGGATCTGAAAGAGGTTGTTGCGGATGTACATGGAGATATTGCCGGTATCAAGGATGACCAGGTACTGGTCACACCAACAGGGATCAAGATCGATAGGTCCAAGATCATCGGTGGCAGATATTGAACGTCGAAGATACATCTCAGCAGGGGTTTGACACTCAAACCACCTGTCCCATGTGCCATCGGGATATGGTCATCCACTGGCAGAGTGATGATATCCCCTATTTTGGAGAGATCATGTACATCACTTCAAAGTGCGAATGTAGTTTCAGGTTCACTGACACGATGATACTCACACAGATAGATCCTGTACGCTATGAGATCACGATCGAGGATATCAGTGACCTGAATGCCAGGGTTATCCGGTCCACTTCCGGAACGATACGCATTCCGGAATTAGGAATTGATGTTGAACCAGGGTCAGCATCCGATTCATACGTCACCAATATAGAAGGTATTCTTGAGCGGATCAAGGGTGTTGTTGTTACTGCTACATCATGGTCAAGCGATGAACCTGAAAAATATGCGATCGGTATGGAATTACAGAAAAAACTGGATGAAGCCATTAAAGGTGATCGAAAACTTACGATCGTGATAGAGGATCCACTCGGCAACAGTGCGATCATATCCGACAAGGCTATTTCCAGGCTCCTCTCACCCGATGAAGCTGGAGAATTGAAGTCTGGTATGATAATATTAGATGTAGATTCATCTGAAATTAAGATGGATACGCCCAGTGGTGTACAATCTATCGAAAAATAATCCGCGACAGCACCGACATCACTAATGGCATTATTATTTATTCTGATTAAAAATATTAAATGTAAACAATTCTGGTGACAATATGAGTGAACAGGAAAAGGAGGCATCACTCCCATCAAAGGATAATTTTAGTGAATGGTATAACGATATCCTTCACATGGCAGAGATAATGGACGTGCGTTATCCTGTAAAAGGACTGTATGTCTGGTATCCGTTCGGATTCTCTATCAGGAAAAATGTGTATTCCATAATCCGTGAACTTCTTGATAAGGATCACCAGGAAACATTATTCCCGCTCCTGATACCCGAACATGAGTTCATGAAAGAAGCTGAGCACATTAAAGGATTTGAAGAGGAGGTCTACTGGGTGACACATGGCGGGACATCCCCCCTCGAGGTGAACCTTGCCCTACGCCCTACCAGTGAGACGGCTATCTATCCCATGTACAAGTTATGGGTGCGCTCACATGCGGACCTACCGTTAAGACTGTACCAGATAGTGAACACCTTCAGATATGAGACGAAACATACCCGCCCCCTTATCCGTTTGAGAGAGATCACTTCTTTCAAAGAAGCGCATACTGTTCATGACTGCTGGGAGGATGCGGCAACTCAGGTAGATGAAGCGATACGCCTGTATTCCGAATTCTACCGTAGGCTTGCGGTCCCGGTGCTCCCCTCGAAACGGCCAAATTGGGACAAGTTCCCAGGTGCGGATTATACGATAGCAGTAGATGCTCTTATGCCGGATGGGAAGACGCTCCAGGTAGGAACAGCTCATCATCTTGGTGACAATTTTGCAAAAACGTTCGACATCACATATGAGGACGCCAACGGCGAGCAGGTATATGCATATCAGACATGTTATGGAGTATCCGAGAGGTCCATTGCATCGATGATATCGATCCATGGTGACGATAAGGGTCTGATCCTCCCCCCGACCATTGCACCGATACAGGTTATCATCATACCCATTATCTTTAAGAAGGCATCCGATGTGCTTGAGGCATGTGAGAGTGTTAAGGACGAACTGGAAGCTATGGGAGTGCGCGTGCAGATAGATGCAAGTGACCGTCGCCCAGGTGCCAAATATTATAAGTGGGAGATGCGTGGCGTACCTCTCAGGATAGAGATCGGACCGCGGGATCTTAAGAATGAGGCAGCGATGGTGGTCAGACGCGACACCG
>JAIOTO010000030.1 GCA_021106765.1 Methanosarcinaceae archaeon | reverse complement strand
GGTAATCTCACAATATGGTGGATCATCTTGTTCGAAAGGTCTAGATTCACTTAATCTACAAAGTTATATATGTTATTCTTTTTTACTGAACTTTCTAACAAGGCCAATTATATTTATCAGGGCATTGGTCGAGTATCAGCGACCATATTTGCGATCTGTGCAGCAAATGCTCCCGCAACGAACCCCGCATCTATATTGACAACACTCAGTACGGAACATGATTGCAGCATTGACATCAGGGCTGCTTCCCCATGTCCTCCGTACCCATAGCCGGTCGAGACGGGTACTCCGATCACGGGCACGTCGATCAGACCGGATACTATGGTTGGAAGGGTTCCCTCGCGCCCAGCTGCAACTACAACAGCATTTACTTTTTTCTCCTTCAGCATTTCGATCTGCGGCATAAGCCTGTGTATGCCGGCCACACCGACATCATATGCTGAGAAGACCTCGCACCCCATTTCAAGGGCGATCACTTTTGCCTCTTCTGCAACCATTATATCTGCAGTGCCGGCAGACAGGATACCAATAATTCCTCCTGTACTATCTATAGGGGTTCCATCATGGATGACCGCTGCACGCGCGTGGCTAAACCAGATAACATGATCATCTTCAAAAACGTCCCGCAACACCTCGAACTGTGGGTCAGAGATACGTGTAACCAGGCTCCTGCCTACCTGATTGACCTGTGTTCTCACGATCTGGACCAGGTCATCGGTAAATTTTCCTTCCGCAAGGATCGCCTCAGGGATCCCTGTCCTATGTTTGCGATGTGTATCGATCTTCGCAATGTCTGATGCGCATGTGAATCCCAGTGCTTTGATCTGATCGGCTGCACTATTGATGTCCAGCTGATCATTTTTGAGCTTCTTTAATATTGTTCCCAGTTCCATGTTTAGTTGTAGTTTAGCGTAGTTTGTTCTGAACTCTCTGGTAGAATCCGCTTAACGGGGTTGTTACAAAACGGGCCGGATTGGTGGTCTGTGTAATGGAAACCTGATCGCACGTATGGATCGGATATGTGTGTTGTCCATCGATCACAATTACAGCCTCCTTTTCCGGCATCGTCATTTCTACCTTTATCAGGCCATTGGATGGTACGACCCATGGACGGGCCGATAGTTTGAAGGGTGCAAGAGGAACTACCAGCACTGCTCCTACTCTGGGATCAATGATCGGCCCCCCGGCACTCATAGCATATGCAGTGGAACCAGTGGGTGTTGCAATGACAACTCCATCAGCACGCAGTTCTTCAACCTTGCTACTATCCACCACGACTTTGAAGGTAAGGATCTTTGCAGGCCGTGCAGTTGTTAGGACAACCTCATTGGTGGCACAGGGGAGCACTTTTCCATTCAGGGATACTGCCAGTCTGGTATGTTCTGTATATTGGAATCCGTTCAATGTATTCTTTATTGTTTCAATGGCATCCGAAGGATTCACATCTACCAGGAATCCAAGGGTCCCCATGTTCACGCCCAGTATTGGTAATGGATCATCCATATGGGATATATTGCGCAGGACTGTTCCGTCACCGCCCACTGAAACGATGAATTCCACCCCATGATCACGCATTTTTTCTACCGGCACGCTTTCGACACCCTTAATGCTCCCCAGGCCAATGGGAGTTGCTGTATTTGGGGCTACAGCGATCTCTACCTCTGTCGCAAAATGATCTACTATAGATCGCACCATCGCAAGAACGTCATCATGATCACATCTTGATACGATCCCAAATTTCTTAATTTTCATTATGTACACCTCTGTGTGACGCATAGGATGTCTGGATGAGCATGTCCATTGGATGCGATCATTGATAGCTGGTTGATCACACTGTCATCCAGTTCAAGAGGTCTGCCATCTCCATCAGTAACAATACCCTTTGCCTCTTCCAATATCAATTTCCCGGCAGCGATATCGACCAGGCGCAGGGATTTTCGTATATCCACAAAGGCATCCAGTTTTCCTGATGCAACATAACAGAGTTCCATTGCAACACTTCCAAATATCCGTATCCTTCGGATACTTTTGGACAGCTCGATAGTTCGTTCGACATGACGTCGATATCCATATACACTTATGCAGAAATCCCTGAGAGTTGAATTGGCTGAATGGCCAATGCTTTTTCCGTTCAGATATGCCCCTTTTCCCAATTCGGCATGGTAGGTATCCCCATTTGCCAGATTTTGAACATATCCGAACCAGACCTCTGAAAGGTCCGGACTGCCAATGGCAATAGATACGCTATAGAATGGAATACCATGAGCTGCATTGTATGTCCCATCCAATGGGTCAAGGATAATGGTAAATTCCGGTGAATCTCCCATTAATATTTCGCCACATTCCTCACTAAGTATCCTCATTGACCGTCCATCTTCTTTCAGCACATTCAATATTGCTTTCTCGGAGATGTCATCAATAAGTCTTGTCGGGGTGCCATCAGCCCCCGTATAGACTATACGGAAAGCCTCGTCTGTGCCTATCAGGTCCTTAATGGAACAAATGGCAGCATCTGCTGCCTGTTCACAGAGTTCCATGTACTTGGAGGGTGGCATTGTTGAGATCGAAGATCGGTCAGATGCCCATTGCTTTGTTCGTCTTTGCCACGGATCGTTCACCATTATTTTCGATCTCCATCATAGCGCGAATGGCATCTATGTTCTCAGGGATCACGTCGGATTCCTGATGTATGGCCTGGAAGAAGTACAGTTCTCCTTCATAGATGGTGATCGACTCATTCCAGATGCAGTTCTCCCACATATCACTGCGGGGCCTGTCCATGTCCCGTGCCAGTTCCATGATCTCTGCCGTGGAGGTAATGCCCTGCCCAACGAACCGGACACGGGATTGTTCGGAAAGTACTGCTTCGACATCCTCTGCACTACATTCTTTATCCAATTCCAGATTAATGGTGTGCAGGTGCATCAGTGTTGTGGGCAGTTTCACTGCCGTGGTCGATATGTCAATGTGCGGCATGACAGTCTTCACGTCCGGACCATGATGTGAAGGAAGTTTGATCGGGCTTGGAACGATGGCATTGATCGGTCCATTTTTGATGTCGCCAGGATCTGCAGCTCTTCTCATCAGAGTAACACGTGCTTTCTTCACGCCAAATTCAATATCAAGAGGAGATATCACACGACATAGACCTGTGGTATTGCATGAGACAACCCTTACGAGATCCCTGCCAAGGGCTTCTTCATAGTTCGTCTCCGCGTTGAACGAGCATCCGGCAAGTTCATGTTTTTCGCCACCCTGCCATATCGCTTTGACGCCCGCGTTCTCATAGATGGCTTTATTCTTCTCGCCCACACCACCCGGGGTACAGTCGACTACGACATCGGCATTTCCCACCATGTCGTCAATAGTCCCGACAACCTCGATACCCGCATCTTTCATGGTGCTGATCCTGTCAGGAAGTGTATATACATCGAATCCCTTATCTCTTGCCATCACTGTCTCGAAATTGGGTCTTGTCTTTGCGATACCGACTAACTGCATATCGTCCTGAAGGATAACCGCATCTGCGACTCGCTTACCGATCGTTCCATATCCATTAATTGCTACTTTTACTTTTGACATTTTGCGTACCTTCCCTATGAATTTATAATAAATAAATGGTAATTATCGCTCCGTAGTCTATTGCTCTATAATGTTTTTTCTGTTATGTAAACGTACGTTAAGACGCTCCCCTTCAACATCAATTAGAACTTAATTGATTATATCATTTTCCAAGTATGATGGTTTCCCCTTTTGAAAAGTTGACCTCTATTATACTGCCGGGAACGATCTGCTTTTCCCCAAAGATGCCGGTGAGCTCGATAAAATCACCATCAACTATCATACGTGTAACGGATTCCATGATCTGTTCCCTTTTTCCGTCCTGGACAAGTATTGCATTCAATTCACACATATTCATATCTCCTTTACCTGATGAGTTTTGCAACAGAATAACCTGGCTCAAGCCCCATGTCCTCTGCTACACTTTCACATTTGGTCCGCAGCAGGTAGGCAATTGGTCCAAGGTCCTTCTCGGTCAGTGTTTCGTAGTTAGCCATGCCTTTACTTATTATAAGAGATGCGCTATCAAATGCTTCCAGTAGTTCTGCTGGCGCTTCCTCAAAGGCAACTCCGATTGCATTTGAACCTGTGGTAAGGACACGATCGACCCTCCTGTCAAGTTCAAGGACCTCTACATCTTCCATGGTCACATCTGTGAGGATGGGGGCACCCCGGACCACGAGAGTTATCCGCCCTCCGGCCTTTTTTATGATCTCAAAAACAAGGGTGTCGAGAATGATCTCGCCGCAGTTGTCGACGACATAAACAACATCATCCAGCATATCGTACATTTCTGCCGTGTCATCAACATCAAGTCCTCTATCGAACACTTCTGCAAATGTCTTATCAAAGACATCTTCCCCGACATCGAATCCCATGATCCCAAAGTCGAAATAGTTTCCTATTACAGAGGCAAGGACTGCTCTGCGAAACAATTCTTTGTCATCAGGATCACCTTCGTAGATCAATGATCGAGCCATCGGGAGTACCTCACTGGCAACCTTATTGCTGATCTGCTTAAGTTCATAATACGGATCGTTGTCATTGAGCACATCATAGACTTTCCTGTGGATGGCGGTTGAGACCACTCCGGCAGGGAGTCCCGGGCGATATAGGTCTTTAAGTACATCAATGCCCGCGATGACAGCCTTGTTGATAAGTTCTTCATCATCAGTTGAGAGTTTTGCTTCGTAATGCACTCGTGAAAGCAAACAATATGTACATCTTGGATCAACTTTCATTTTTCTGTTCCCTCATTGTGTTCTATACTGCTTATATTACATTACATCGTTCCGACCCTGTCGGATCTCCTGGGTAGGTTCAGATCCTCCGCATAAATATGATCGAATAGGATCTCTTTGAGATAGCACTTGTTTTATGCACAAAAATTTTAGTGATATATAAGTATATTGATCGAATGCTGGAATGAACCATATATCTATCGTTTTAATTCATCTGTGCGTATTGATCTGTACAAATTTAAGCATGATCATGTATGTGTTACGTATCTGGTTATACTTTTAGCTTAGTTCATTGATTATCACTTTTACTTGTTTTAATGAATATTCAACATCAAATCTCTCTTTGATCAGGTCCCTTACATCAGTTGGGGTTAAGTTATTCTTCTTGTTTTCGGTTATAATGGTCTGTAGATCACTTTTCTGCTTGTTGCTGAGTTTTGAAGGTCGTCCTTTTCCATATCGCGGAAACAGTCCTGTGTAACCGTCTTTGTTCCATCTTTTTTGCCAGATATATCCGATTCGTTTTGTAACGCCCACTTTTTTTGAAGCTTCTTCTACAGAAGCTCCCATGTAGCGGTATTTGATGAAGTATAGCCTATTATGGATCTTGATCAGTGCTTCTATGTATCTTATTCGCTGGTTCAGGTCTTCCAAACTCAATTTTCGTTTAATTGGATACATTTCTGTTTTTGTCATGTATCTTCATATCGTTTTATAAGTATAAATACTTATTTCCAATACGGAACACATTTATATATCATAAGTATTACATTAACGGGCAATGGTGTATACTGATCTAAATGTCTGATCATGACAATTTATTTCGGTTACAACTAAAACTGTATATTTTGTAAAATATAGGTGATTTAATGGGAAATCAGGAAATCTTAGACAAACTTAAGGACACGATCGTTACTCAGGATATTGATGGTTGTGCAGCATTGACCCAGGAAGCCGTAGATGCAGGTATCACTGCATTTGAGACT
>JAIOTO010000122.1 GCA_021106765.1 Methanosarcinaceae archaeon | reverse complement strand
TGTATTTACCTGAATAGTAGTTGTTGCACCCATATGACTTACCATAGTGACTATAGTAGTTATAGTTTGCTTGGATCCTGCTTTCATTCTTTGTCGGGGATGGAAAAGCAAAGACGTCGAGGAAATGCCACTTGCAGCCATATCCCTTATCATGTCATTGATATCTATCTGGCCCGCCTGATCAAGAAAAGGTCAAGATGACGATCTATGAACGGCTGGAGGACATAAAACAAGTAAATGGAATTGTCACAACAGACACAGCAATTGGCTAACCCATGTTCTCCGACGATACAAACAATTTTGATACAATGAATAAACTGGTCTTGGCCAAAAGAGCGGCGAGACTTTTCAGAGAATTATGGAAACTGCCATATGGAACGAAAGATTATAAATAAAAACAAAAATATTATTACCTTTCGTTTTGAATGAAGGTAATCAACATGAGTGAAAATGGAACGCACGGAGTTCCGGCATTACTGTCATTTTTTGTGCCGGGGTTAGGTCAGATCATAAAAGGAGAGATATTCAAAGCCATAGGTATATGGATAGGACTGCTGATCGGCTGGTTGCTGACCTTTGTTCTGATAGGTTTCATACTCGTTCCCCTTATCTGGCTATGGCAGATATATGATGCATACAACAACTGACGTAATATTAAGGAGATATGATCCTCCCCAACGCCTTTGCCATCACAAATTATATACCATGGAAAACAATCCTGCTATGAAGAGAGATCCACATGAGTCAGAATCCATTATATTTCGTACGGTGTAGTTATGATCCGAATGATCGTATGCCTGTAACCTGGAAGTGACCTTGTTATGCCAGAACCTGAACACATGAACCATCACAATGACATTAATACCTGTAAGCTCTGCATGAGAGAGATCGTGAGTGGAATGGGAAGCATCTATGAGGACCTTGACCTCACCCCCGAAGAGATCGAGCTGCTGGATCTGCCAAAGCGTTCTTTCACGGTTCATTTTCCGGTCCGTATGGATTCCGGGAAAACAAAAATGTTCCTGGGTCACAGGGTACAGTATAATGATGCACGGGGACCCACCAAAGGAGGTACACGATACCATCCTGAACTAACCCTGGAACATATTTACAATCTTGCTTTTTTGATGGCCTTAAAATGTGCTGTGGTGAACATACCTTTTGGTGGAGCGAAGGGCGGTATCGTCGTCGATCCAAAGGAACTGAGCCGGGGCGAACTTGAAAGAGTTACCCGCAGCTATATACGCGCCATATCCGACCAGATCGGACCTTCAAGGGATATTCCTGCACCAGACCTTTACACCGACGAACAGATCATGGTCTGGATACTTGATGAATTCGAAAGGATCAAAAGAAAACACGTTCCTGCAATGGTAACAGGGAAGCCTGTCGAACTTGGAGGCAGCAAAGTAAGGAGCTATTCTACATCCTTTGGAGGCATCTACATCCTTGAAGAAGCTTTGAAAATGATCGACCTGGATGATCCAGGGATTCGGGAATGTGGGACGGAATGCTGCACGGATCCTTTATGAAAAGGGATACAAAATTATTGCGGTGAGTGATTCGAAGGGCGGAATTCTCAACAACGATGGCCTTGATATCCATGAAGTCATGGAACATAAGGACAGGATCGGGACTGTGACCGGTATTCCCGGGAATGAAAATATAACGAACGAAGAATTACTTATATCGAACTGCGACATCCTGATCCCCGCTGCGTTGTCAAAACAGTTGACCATAAACAACGCTAATGATGTGAAAGCAAAAGTGATCGTTGAACTTGCCAATGCTCCCACAACAATAGGCGCAGATGGGATATTTTTCGATAACGACGTGATCGTGATACCTGACATACTTGCTAACGCCGGTGGCGTTATAGTGAGTTATTTTGAATGGAGCCAGAACCTTAATAATGATTACTGGGAAGAAGACAAGGTCCTGGACAAACTTAGTAAAACAATGTCAGTAGCCTTTGGTGATGTTTATCTCCTGAGTAGTAAAGAAGGCTGCAATATGAGAAAAGCAGCATTACAACTCGCCGTCAGGCGGATCCTGCATGCTGAACGATTACGCGGGAACCTGTGATCCATGAACCCTAACCATACCTGTACACCTGCCTGACAGTTGGCACTGACCAGAAATAGGATGCAGGAAGATCACAAACTCTTCGGATCAACGATTATGCTGAACGATCCCGCATATGTGAGCATAAAATAGTGACGATCCGTACTATCAGATCACCCGCACGGTCACAGGCTCCTCATCATCAACTGCATTCATGATACTCCGGGCAACACTGGAACTTGTTCGGATCTTGACATCGCCGTGCCTGCTCACAGTAGCAGTGAAAATATACGTATCTCCGGCATAGATCTCGACATCCTCCATAGCCAGCTCGGCAACATTCAGTATCAAATGTTTCTTTGTCCGTTCGATTATGGGACGGCACTGCTCCGCTGTACGGGATCCTGGACCCCCGGAACTACTCTCCGGTTTGCCCTCGAACTTGCGTACATCGATATGCACACCCAGTGTATTCTCGATCTTATCGATCACAGAACCACCCTTGCCGATCACACCCGCGATCTCGTTCTCGAACACCTTTACAACCGCCCTGCTGTCCGATATCATCTCCACGTCCACGGGTCCGCTCACATATCGCTCGATAACATCCTGGATCTCCCCCTCGGCCAGGTTCCATGAAGGTTTCTTGAAATCGATGCTGACAGGCATCACCACGACCTGCTCACCATAGGTGTATATCTCATACTCCACCTTTTGGGTCTCGAAATCCGATACTGTAATAACAGGCCGTGCAAGATCTGCCTCGGTCATACCTGACGGTACTTTCACCGTGAACTCGAGCACCTGCACCTTGGAAACCTCTCCGCCCTCGATAAAGACCACCGTATCCACAACCTGCGGGATCACACCAAGCTCCACTCGGCCTATGAGCCGCTGCACAGCATCCACCGCTCGGTTGGCGTGTATCACACCGATCATCCCCACACCTGCAAGACGCATGTCCGCAAATATGTGGAAATCACGGGTCTTACGCACTTCATCATAGATCGTATAGTCCGGCCGCACCAACAACAACAGATCCGCAGTTTTCTCCATACTGCCATCCAGTGGTGCATACTGGGTTATCTCCCTGGGCACCTGCAGATCCCTTGTGGATTCCATGGTCTTGACCACGTCGCCGTTCTCATGAAGGTATCGTGCAAGCCCTGCTGCAAATGTGGATTTGCCCGCCCCGGGAGGACCTGCGATCAATACACCGCGCTGAGATAGTACTCTCTCCTTGAGCTGTGCGCTCAACCGATACTCATCCAGCTCCACTGAGGCCACCGGCCGCACCGCTGTGATCTCGATATCATCGGAGAAAGGAGATGTGGTTATGGCGATCCGCATGTTCCTGATCTGCAGCACTGATGCGCCGCTGCACGACATCTCAATGAATGATTCGGGATCCCCGCGAGCACGCTCGAACAGTTCTCTTGACATCCCCTTGAGCTGCCGGTAAGTACTTGGCTGGTTGTGGATCCTCATGAACTCCACATGACCTACGCTACCACGTTTAGCCATGGGCATGGTCTTGTTCTTCAGGTGGACGGACATGGTATCCTCTGTGAAGAACTCCTCTATGCTTAATGGACCGAACTCCATCATCGGTTGGCGCAGGAACTCCACCTTCATACCGCGGGCAATGCCTACCTCCGCCTGTACCCGATCGCCTGTCACAAATGTTGCATCAAGCTCCTCGGCCGTTGATCGTATCAGGGCATCGATCTCCCCGCCCTTTGCAAGCTTCACCTCATCCGGTCCCGGGCGCTGACCCACAAAACCAAGAGTGATCATACCCTCGTCAGCAAGGTGCCGAAGTTCCTGTACCTCATCCAGTCCTTTGTACCCTATTTCAAGACCCCGGTTGGCCTGTGCCTCCAGTTCCGCCATCACGGCTTCGGGAATGAAAATATCTGCTCCGGGGTATTCCCCATGTTTGATCTTTTCGGATATACGAGCGTCAATGATCACGCTCGTGTCCAGAACGATCTTTGATCCAACGTTGTTCATAGCCGTAAGGATAACTCGAAGATATATAATTCAATTGCATACTTACAGCAACACTCAACGCGACCGCCTTACACGTACAAATAAACAATAAAATAAGGGGCGATCGCCCCATAAAGAGGGTTAGTAAACGTCATCTGGTTCAAATACCTTCTCTCCCACGACATCGCCCTCGATAGTGCGATAGAAGCACGAACGGTAACCCATGTGGCATGCACCACCGATCTGCTCGATCTTGAGCACCAAAGCATCCATGTCGCAGTCGATCAGCATATGTTTTACTTTCTGGAGGTGGCCCGAACTTTCACCTTTCTTCCATTGTTTCTGTCTGCTGCGACTCCAATAATGAGCTATACCGGTTTTTATTGTGTTCTCAAGTGCCTCGCGGTTCATATAAGCACACATCAAAACCTCACCTGTTTCATAGTCCTGTGCAATTGCCTGGATCAGGCCATTCTCATATTTAAGGTCATCAAGGTCGATCATAATTTCACCATACTATAACTATAAGAACAAAGAGACATCAATATATAAAAGCGATGGGACAGGAAAAGTGAGCCTTCCGATCTAAGCAGAAAAGATATCAAGGTGACTAAATGGATTATAGTTTTGATGGTACTGGTGGATACAAGGTGCCGACAGGCATCGTAGGATTGGATGTACAGCTGGGAGGAGGAGTTCCACCAGGAAGCACGATACTGATCCTTGCAGAACCTGGTACAAGTATGGACATCTTTGCCCATCAGTTCGTATATGGAGGACTGGTGAACAATGAAGAGGTATATTATTACTCATCGGAACATCCGATACCAGAGATCATATCAGAAATGGCAGATTTTAGATGGGATGTACAGGAGTATATAGATAATGAGAAACTAAATTTCATCGATGCATATGCACCCAGATTCTATAATATCCTCCCGACCGAGATCACCGACAAACTTCCCGCAAAGGATTTCCTGAGGCAGAGTATTGATCCCTTGAACCTTCTCAAGGGCACGGTGACCGAACAACGCTCTGACCGCTATCGGGGAGTTATTGATTCCATTTCTTATTTTCTCCGTTCTTACGAACTTAACAGCGTTGTTGAAACCATTGAGATAATATCTTCCGTTGGCAAGGCCACCGGTGCGGTCCAGCTTATCCTTATGACAAGCGGAATGCATGATAGTAGTGTGGAGAACATTATGAAAAGCATTTGTGATGGCGTGATCGAGTTCAGGATGAAGGAACGTGGAAGTGAGATCGAGCGATCTATACTGATACGCAAGATGAGGGGAATGATCCCCATGGATAGGACGATCTCATATAACATTACTAGAAAGGGTATAGAGCTAGAGACCACAACGAGAGTACTTTGATCATACCCATACAAGAAAATCATCCCTTAGGCAGGGCCTACCTGGATATATTGAATCGGATCCAGGGAACCCGACATGATCAGACTGACATAATATTACTAATATTATTAGAAACTAAAATGGTTGATACCCATGAAACAGGACCTTTCACATATCATAAGAGATATTTTCAAGTCGTCCGGATACAAAATAATGAATTCCAGTGGAGCGGACCTGATCGTAGAGAAGGACGGTCTCAGGACATATGTCAAATTCGGGTCTAACCCGGATCGCCTCAAGATATATGATTTTTCGACCTGCATCAACGATGGTGCAGGGTTATATGTTTCAACTGAAAGGGTATCCATGGACTTGGTAGAGTATGCAAAAAGCCTGAGGCTTATCCTATGGGACCGTGAGGAACTGGCATTCCAGATAGGCGAAGCTGTCCTTACGGACATGGAAGGAGGGAACGTGGACTTGGAACTATCCGAACCAAATGACACACAACGTCCGGACAATGACATCTGGCAGACAGCTGTTCCCGAACCAATTCAGACACCTGCCGCCACACCGATCGAACCTGCTGTTTCCAATGTGCTGGATTTACGGTCCGCGCCTCTGAATGTTTCAAAGGATAAGGCCATTACCATTGCAAAACCGCATGTATCCGGTATGCAGGATGTGGTCCTAAAGTTCGTGCCTTTCTGGAAATACAGTTATTCTGTACATTCGGAACACCAGTTCCGATCCAAGGTCATCGAGATCTCCGGTGAAGGGGGAGGGATGCTTAATGCTCTCAACGGTAGTAATGAATCAATGAACATCCCACAGATACAGGAGCAGGTCAGTGTGCCTGATGACCATTACGATGTGAAGATGCCTATAACAAAACAGGAAGATGCCTACGATGACATACTCCGGCAGATCATTGAAGATAATACCAAGGATGCGCGTTTTAACAATACGGCTGGAGAGGCCATAATCTCAGAGCACAAACGGTTCAAACCTGCGAAAAAGGATATCGAGTTGAATATTGACCTGATCTACCTCCCCGTCTGGGAGGCAAAAGGTAAGAAAAGCTCGGTAGAGATCAACGGCTATAGTGCAGAGATACTACTCAATCCGGTAGACGATGATGTGGAATTTGTGTGACACATTCGTTTGCGTGTCGACGAACATATATACCAATAATGTTTTTATATTAACACCAAAGTAATGGTTGCATAGTTAACACTGAACAAGGAGGACATAAATATGATAGAAATAACAGATGCAGCAGCAGATGAGTTGAAATCACTGATCGAATCAGAGAACAAACAGGGACATGCACTTAGAATATTTATAGCTGGTATGGGTTGCAGCGGTACACAGTATGGAATGGCACTGGACAACGAAACAAAGGAAGAAGATGTCACAGTCGACAGTAAGGATATCAAGATAATTATGACCACTGATATTCAGGAAGAACTTTCCGACGCCATCGTTGACTTTATCGAGACACCACAGGGCAAGGGCTTTGTGATAGACAATCCAAACGCTATGGCTGATAGCTGTGGTACATGTGGTGGCTGCCACTAAGTGATCTTTCCAAACATATTTTATGTAGTGTAGCTATAGCATCCTAAGGTCAGTAAAATAAAGGTGAATAAATGATTCCAGGAATGGGCGGCCGGGGTATGAACCCCAAGAAAATGAAACAGATGATGAAGCAAATGGGCATCAGCATCGATGATATAAATGATGTCGAACAGGTGATCATCCGAACCCCGGACAAGGATATCGTGTTCAACGATGCCAATGTAAGCATTATGAACGCACAGGGCGTGGACACCTATCAGATCG
>JAIOTO010000069.1 GCA_021106765.1 Methanosarcinaceae archaeon | reverse complement strand
GTGAAGGAGAAGATGACCATTCCTCTTTATATATGAACTCAGGAGGCATCTCAAGTTCCTTTCCTTCTTCAACGGTACCCGCGTGTATGAGGAGACCATTGCCCTTGTTTGTGGTACTGTCACAGTACGTAGCTATTAATTCTCTGAACTTCATATATATCCCATCCATATCCCATCTGCAGTCCTTTTTTACTGTATACTCAGGACATACTCTGCATTCAATATTCTTCGTAGTGCAAGCCCTTACCGGAGTATATAGCTTTTGCTCAGGCCCACCTGCTGCCACGTAAAGCCCTGACCTGCTTATCCAGAGCAGCGTCAAATTCATCCAATGAACCTGTAACGAACTCATGTGTCAGAAAACGGGGCGATACCCGTTCAACGATCTCGGAGCACCTGCTATCTCCAAAAGGCATGTGCTGATCGATCTTACCCACATGTTCCAGTACTTTCATATAGCGATCAAGGAACGGCAGATCATCAAATCCTGCAGGATCGCCCCGTTCAAGGGTTTCCTGCTGGAACGTACCCGACAGGCTGTGGTGTAAATGCATTCCTTCAATGCGCTCGATTATATCGACAGGAAGCGTATCAAGGATCGCAAGCACCGTATCAATGCCATCTTCCTCACGATCGCAGGACATGGTAGCGTTCATCAGGTGTCCTGTATCCAGCAGGAATGCCCAGTTGGAGAACTCAAGACGTTCCATGAAACGATAGATCAGGTCTGTATCCAGGAATGTCAGACCTGGCCACCAGAGATTCTCAAAGAAAATACGTACCGGAGGCTCGCCATCCGGGAAAGAAGATGCCAGACGGTTCAGGAATTGTGCAATGACATCGATCACATCTTCATCGCTGCAACCATGTTCACGGGTAAAGACCTGGAACGGTTCCACATAGCTCACATGACATACCGCATAACTGGCATCAAGAACAGAGGCGTTCTCAAGGGACCGATGGTACATATCCTGCACCTCCTGGTAATTTCTACCCCCATACAGGAACAGTATCATATCCTCATCCATCTCCTCCGGAAAAGATGTTGCGCCATTCAACACCCGATACATCCCCACAGGGGATGGCAGATGCACACCTTTTACCAGCTCTGCAGGGATATCTGGTAATGGTTCCATTCCAAGCAGCAGTTCTACGCCATCCAGCTCATGATGAGACAAAAATGTCCTGACATCGTCCCAGCACTCCCCGAAACGTTCAATGTCACAGGAATATACAGAAAAGTTTGCCAGTTCTTGCATGTGAGGACTCCGAAAAGAACGTTATTCCGCACGGGATCGGTTCTTGGTGATCCAGGCAGTCACCTTCACCCAGTTATCCAGGATCGATTCGCGCTCGCTTAATAGCTCGTCCACTGACATCTCCTGTGGCATATCGAGGATCCGGGGAAGCTGCCGCATCAATCCAAAGGCCGCATGTTTGCCCGCATTCTCAGGGATCATACCCCAGCCGATCTCATCTACCAGATGGAGCAGGGAAACCCCGGCCGCAACGATCGAAGGGATCCGGGACAGCTCACGAAGATCCGTCAGGAAACGAGCCTTGCGGTTCTCGCCATCCAGAGTTGAGGCAACCTTCCAGTAACGGGCCTCGTCAATTCCAAAACGCTCCAGGCGCACCAGCATATCCCGCTGTGAAAGAGGAGAGAGTTCGGATTGCCTGTCTAGGGATTCCTGTGTGGCCTCGATGACACATTTGCCGATCAGCTCGCCGAGCTTTGAATGTTTACCGGCATCAGTAAGAGAAAGAGAACTGGTCGTGTCGGTCACCACCGCGATCATATCGGTTCCTGAACCGGTAGCAATACCACTTGAATACTTACTTGGGGCCATGAGCTGCTGCAATGCAGCTGCCTTTGCTTCGGTAGCGGTCATGATTGCGCGTGTCATGGCGTAGGACGGGAGATTCGCGCCGATGAGGAGGATCGTATTGATGGTCCCACCGATGGGTTCACATCTCGCATCCTCCTGATAATAGGATGCAGGGTCGCCTGCCCGTCCCCCATTGACCTCGATCCCAGCAGTCACTATTGCCGTGACCTCCAGTCCCCTGAACGAATGGGTCACAATGGACACATTTCTCATGTTCGCAGCCGTTAGCAGACCACAACTACGGGACGGGTCGACTCCAAGACGGTGTGCAACGATCTCAAGATATGCGGGAATGCTACCACCTTCGAGTTCATGGGAGTCACTCATCTTATGCGGGATCTTGTGATTAAATATCGCATCAACATTCCTTTGGAATCCCCCATTAGACCAGGAGGTAGTAAGAGCACACCTACCGGGAGGAAGCGATACCAGAATGGACATATCCTCCACCCACACCCGCTCACCTGCGGAGGTCTCAAAAAGAAGCCTGCGCTCTCGCTCATCCGAAGAGGAGGTGGGGCTTTCATTTATTTCTGCATTCATAATATCAACCTGATAAATAATGCAATGCCAGCATATATCAACTTTTGTTATATTGTAGTGTTAATTTGCCTCAGAACTCATAGGGTTCATCATTGATCAGAACCGTTTCTCATCACAGGCAATATACATCATTGAAATAGTCTCAGGATCGTATTTCTGATACGAGGGAACTGGCCGAGTCCTTTGGAGACTTTGAAGAATAAATACTTCGACCTACGATCACCCAATCTGCACCTGCCTGGATCACATCGTGGGCACTGCCTCCCTGTGCTCCCACACCCGGCGAAATGATGCTCATCTCGTTGCCGATAATGGAACGCAAATGCTTCACACGCTCCGGCCGCGTGGCCGGGGCCACGATCCCATGGGCGCCCGAGGTCAACGCCATCTCTGCGATAGTATCTGCCACCGGCTGGAAGAATTCAACGCCTCCCGGATGGCTCATCTCTGCGACTACATATACATCCTTTCCAAACCCGTCTGCAACATCCACACAGGCACGCAGACTATCCTGGCCGGTGAATCCATGGACGATGACCGCATCTGCGCCTGCCCTGAAAACCTGCTCACAGATCAATCGATCCGTATTTGGGATATCGGCGATCTTGAGATCTGCAATGACCGGTGCAAACCGGGCAAGATCACCTATAACAGCAATGCCTTCCGCCAGCACCAGCGGATATCCGACCTTGATGGCATCCACATACTCAGATATATCCTCAGCGATCGTCACAGCCCTGTCCCGTTCTGTCACATCCATAGCAACGATCAGACGATTTCTTTTATCCATACCTAATTCTCCATTATCAAATTGATGAGATTGATGAACTATCCCCGGCAAAGCTGAAGATACCTCTGTTCCATATCCTGCGGATAGGGAATCAATGCATACTTGCCTCTTTAACCTTTCTTTTGAGTTCCTCTACAATTTCCGGGTTCTGGAGAGTGGTCACATCACCCACATCAGTACCATTGGTTATTGCCTTGAGCACCCTACGCATGATCTTGCCGCTTCTGGTCTTGGGCAGATCCGCAGCAATGATAAGTCCGGCCGGACGGGCAATGTGTCCGATCTCCTCAGCCACGTGAGCGATCAGTTCCTGCTTAAGCTCCTCACTTTCCGGGACATCTGCTGATAGGATGACATAGGCAAAGATGACCTCACCCTTGATCTCATCCGCCTTCCCGTCCACAGCAGCCTCAGCGACCGCCGGATGTGATACCAGCGAACTCTCGATCTCCATGGTTCCCAGCCGATGACCAGCTACCTTGATCACATCATCAATGCGCCCGAGTATCCAGAAATAACCATCTTCATCAACACGAGCACCGTCTCCTGCCAGATAGATATCAGTACCCCATTCGCTCCAGTAGGTATCCAGGAAACGCTGCTCATCACCGTACACAGTACGGATCATGCTGGGCCAGGGATTCTCGATCGCGAGATAGCCACCTCGTCCGGGAGGCACCCTGTTCCCCTGTTTATCAAGCACTGACGCCTGTATTCCGGGGAATGGTCTGGTCGCACTGCCTGGCTTCATAGGAGTGAGGCCAGGGAGAGATGTGATCATGACCATACCGGTTTCGGTCTGCCACCATGTATCCACAATAGGACATCGACTGCCACCGATCTGTTCATAGTACCATGACCACGCCTTTGGATTGATGGGCTCTCCCACACTTCCCAGCAGACGCAGGGATGACAGGTCATGCATCTGGGGATACTTGGCACCCCATTTCATGAACATACGGACCGCAGTGGGCGCTGTGTAGAAGATGGTCACACCATACATCTCAATGATATCCCAGAACCGGTCCTTATCAGGGTAATTTGGAGCTCCTTCATACAGAACCACAGTTGCACCGTTAAGAAGGGGACCATATACTATGTATGAATGTCCTGTGATCCACCCCACATCTGCTGTACACCAGTAGATGTCATTTTCCTTCAGATCGAATATCCAATTTGAGGTCACGTATGTACCCACAAGATAACCACCGGTACTATGGACAACCCCCTTAGGTTTGCCTGTGGTCCCGCTGGTGTACATCAGGAATAGGATGTCTTCCGAATCCATTACTTCAGGCTCGCATTCTGTGTCAGCACCACGTATCAGATCATGCCACCAGATATCCCGATCATCCTTCATGGGCACGATATTTGCGACGTGGTCGACCACCACCAATTTCTCAACGCCTTCGATCTTATCCAGGCCTTTGTCTGCCTTCTCTTTCTGATCGAGTAACTTGCCCCGATGATAATATCCATCACAGGTGATCACATACCGACTCTTTGCATCACCAACGCGCTGTGCTAATGCATCGGACGAAAAGCCCGCAAACACCACATTATGGGGTGCTCCGATCCTGGCGCATGCAAGCATGGCGATAACCGCTTCCGGGATCATGGGCAAGTAGATGGTAACAACATCCCCCTTTTTCACACCTATTTCCTTGAGACCATTCGCAAACTGGCAGGTGGACTCCAGCAACTGTTTGTATGTGTAACTCTCTGAATTACCCATTTCCCCTTCCCAATGGATAGCAACCTTATCACCGTTTTTCCGGATGTGCCTGTCCAGACAATTATATGACGCATTCACCTTGGCTCCAACAAACCACTGAGAATGAGGAGGTTCCCATTCCAGTACTTTATCCCATTTATGGTACCAATCAATATTATCAGCAAGCCCTTCCCAGAACCCTTCAGGGTCATCCTCAGCTTTCTGATATATGTCAGGATCATTCATGTTTGCCTGTGCTGCAAACTCTTTTGATGGTCGCAACACATGTTCTGCTTTCAGTGAGGATTCAATTGTGTCTGTCATTTGTCACCAACTCTCCCATATCAGTATCAGTATATTCATCATGATCGAGCATGTAAATACTTAGTGGTCGCCGGATCAAATTATCGTATCTTTGGAGAATAGCTCATATATCATAGTTCATATATCCTGACTCCAATGGTATGGGGTTTCTCCAACCGATTCTGACGATTCATTGACCTTTTAAAGGATCTCATTTACTGTATCCATTCTTTAACAGCATCGATCGAAGGGATCTTGCCTGTTATTTTAACATCGCCATCAATCACAACACCCGGTGTGATCATTACACCATGATCCAAGATGCTGTCAAGGTCTTCGACCTTCGTGATGTCGGCTTCGACTCCTGCTTCTTTTACAGCCTCCTCTACTACTTCAAATGTTTTCTTACATTTTGCACATCCTGTTCCAAGAATTTCTATTTTCATTTTGATATCTCCTCAACTTTTGATAGAGTATTTCGATTGATCTCTGATGATAACAGATCGGTATCATTAAGGGTATTAAACAATTGTTTAAATGTCAGATCATTTCTCGAGATCCCCGTTAGTTTTCCTTTTTGTTTATACAAAATAAAGACCAAATATAAAACCTGCTACTGATGCTACTATCACTACCAGTGTAATGTAAACAGATGCTTTCTTAACTCCCATTATCCTGCTGATCACTATCATATTCGGAAGGCTCAATGCCGGACCCGCAAGTAACATTGCCAGTGCGGGCCCCCGTCCCATACCAAGTTCTGTAAGGGCACTGATTATAGGTACTTCGGTAAGGGTTGAGAAATACATCAGGGCAGCTGCAACCGAGGCGATGGAACTTGAAACAAATGAGGTGCCTCCAACCACCGCAACAACACGGTTTGCCGGCAACAGTTCTACCATTATACCTGCAAAGAAAACACCAAGTAAAAGCAGCGGTGTGATCTGCCTGACAAGGAACCATGTCTCCGACATCCAGTCTCTCAATTCGTCATTACTGAACCACTTGAATGAGAGGAATATTGTTAATAGGACCAAGCAACTTTCCATGACTATGAGGGGGATTCTGGCCGTAAGTATCTCGGGTATAACAAGAATGATCAGAAGAAGGAGAAAAAGATATGCACTGTGAGCATGTCTATCATCACCAAAGATCTTGATACCTTCCTTTTTTTCTCTGTGGCGTTCAAATATGGCAGCCATTGTAATCCCGATGAATATGGATAGCGTAATTGCAATGACTGCTCTTGCGACTCCCAGATCGTATCCAAGTATCTTTGCAGTATAGACGATCGCAAGTATGTTTATTGCAGGTGCTGAGAAAAGGAAAGTTGTCGCAGGTCCGATCCCTGCCCCCCTGCGGTAGATCCCTGCAAAAAGAGGTAACACTGTACAGCTGCAGACCGCAAGTAGACAGCCGGAAATTGCGGCAATTGTGTATGAGATATATTTTGGTGTTTCATTGCCGAAGAACTTTAACACGGACTCTTTGGAAAAAAGCGATGCTATCGCCCCTGCAAGAAAAAAAGCCGGTATGAGACATAGCAATACATGAAGTGCCAGGTATTCCTGAACCGATCCCAGTCCGACAATCGCAAGATGATAGAATAATGATAGATCGAACATTTTCTATTTGCCTCTATTTCAACATTATTTGAAACCATCGTACATTAAGGTATTCATTTCAAAATATGTTGAAATATCATAGCATTTCCGAATTCAACCACATCGGAGACGGAAAGATCACATACCCCTGTAATAGCTCCTGTCGTCCACATTGACCTGCATGATACGTTTTTGTACAAGCAACTTATCAACGATCGGATGTAGTTCCTGCTGATCAATGTCCAGAGAGGCAACAACTTGTTCGAATGTACAGGGCCGGCGTAATATCAGATCATATACCTCATCGAGCAGATCCCCATGTTTAACCCTTGATCGTTTCCTTCTAAGACCCTTGAGTACCAGCCGGACCCGATCCTGTCCAAGCTCATCATCAAAACGATGTGCTATTTCCTTGAGTCTGCGTTCACTGGTGGGAGTTACGGAGGCATCAGCAGGTGGCCGACTTATCGTGAGAACTTCGATCTCATCGGGATCAATGTATCTTAGCACTTCTACAAGGTGGTCAATTTCTTCATCAGTAGTATTTCTGGAATGATCCTTATTGTCACCATCACTACTACCCAGGAACATTACCTCTATGGCAAGTCTGGGACCATCCGTCCTGGCCAGTTCCCGAAGGCCTTCAATGATATCTGCAAGCTTTATTCCATCGGCCGGCCGGTTGATCGTCCGGAACGTCTCCTCATTGCCGGAAACCAGTGTCGCTACTACAAGATCTGCCTCTGCAAGATTATCCCGTACATCTTTGCGACCCATTAACGAGGAATTGGTGATCACACAGACCGGCACATCACTGATCGTTTTTATCCCCCGGATCATATTACCAAGGGGCAGGTTGAGTGTGGGTTCGCAGGTGCCGGAGAAAGTAATATAATCAAGATCCTCGACATTTCTGTGATAATTGCGTAGACCTTCCACGACCTCTTCAGGCGTTACCGCTCCTGTGACATCCTCAGGTCCCGTAAGTTTTTGGTCAACGTGCCCAAGCTGGCAGTACATACAATCAAAATTACAGTTCTTCTTTGAATGCGTCCGTTTGATCACATCAATACCCAGAGAACGACCAAGTCTCCTGGAAAGGATGGGACCATATATGATCCGTGGTTTCATAATATCGGTCACCAGTAAAATATTAGTATATAAGATAAAAAAAGAGGGAGGATATCCCTCATTCATTTGTTGTCCGGCTTTCCCGGAGATCTTCGATCTCTTTTTTCAATGTCTCTTTCTGCTGTTCAAGAGATTGGATCCGGGCTTCCATACTTTCCACCCTTTCATTATCATTGGCATTTGAGCCTGGTACTTCTTCGTATGTATAGGGATTTGCGATCGATACTGTACTGAAACGAAAGCCACCCCTGCATCCCATCCCTCTGCCTGCAGGTCTGCCTGATACTCCGATTCGCATATTTCCTGCACCCCTACCTCGGCCCGCATACCTCCGAGGGAACTCGTTACCTGTGCAATATCCTGCACCTCTTCCAGTCATTGATCCCTTTCCCATGGGTCCTGTTCTATCTCTACCGGGCATATTTTCCACTCCATTTTATGCTATATGTTCAATAATTCAATCGATCCAAAATTGCTTTCATTATTCATATCCGTTCCATTGCAGTCCCGCACTGTGAACACATCACCTGATTACATGGCACTCCTGCCTGATGTGACTGTTCATGACCACAGGCTGGACATTGACAGTTGCCCTGTGGGCCACCTCCAAAACCAGCCTGACCCGTACCGCGGCGCCCCGTCATTGGACCGTCTCCCTTCGGCCCGGTCCTATCTCTATCTGGCATATATTTCCACTCCTTATTTTATGTTATATTCAATAATTCAATTGGCACGAAGTTATATTCATAATTCCTATTCACATTCGTACCATCATTGATCCACACTGTGTACACTGCATCTGACTGCAAGGTACCCCTGCTTGATGTGGTTGTTCGTGTCCACATGCGGAACATCGACAATTACCCTGCGGACCAGCAAAACCAGCCGGACCCATACCGCCTTGACCTCCGCGACCACGACCCTGGCCCCTACCAGCTACTGATCCCTGACCCCTGGGTCCCGTTCCATCTCCTCCTGGCATACTATAATCACCTCCTTCTATCTTGATCGTTTTCCCATGTACCAGAGCATCTGTCACTTTCTCCAGCACCCTTCGTAGTGCCCGTTGAAAAGTAGACTGATGCACATGCATCCTGAAAGCAGCTTCCGTCTGGGACATGTTCTCAAGATAATTGAGCCGCATTGTCTCCAGTTCATCGATAGTAACAATAACATCAGTCTGCTCTTGCTGTATGTTATCCGGCACAAAGCATCGAGGATTATGCCTGATACCTACCATTCGCTTCTTTCTGGGACGTACCATGTTATGCATAATAATGCATAACTTGTATAAGCAGCTTACGCCAGGATTCAATCTATACGCTGATATTGATCTAATATCAAGTAATACCAAATCCCAACATATGGACACACACAATATGAGCGCGGGGATACAGAGAACAAACGGGGAATGTCACTTATGTGGGAGAGTGGGGGAGAAAGTGGTGGTACATATGTAATCCCCGTGCCCACTTATATATATGCATTTGTGCTATAAATATATAACGATTAAACAGTATATTGGCGTTACCATACATCACAAACAGCTAATTCTCACTAACTCAATAACCCACATATTTTACATCCTGAGAAAGACTGTAGCAGCAAATGTAACCAGCTACAGGGCATCAATATCCACTCATGTCCCAAACAGCATTTTTACAGGTCATGGTTACTCATAGAATAAGTTTGGAACAACATTTGTATTCCGGATATTTTTTGAAGGACCCACAGGATAATAGACGTATAGTGAACTAATAGTAGCACCAAGTTCACGCTGATCGTGCAGATAGAACATATCACTTTTTCGTGACGCATCCTTAAGAAATATCACGGCATGATCATGCCCTATCTCGACCATCTTGACATTCTCATAATTAAAGAATATCTCCTCCAGCTCAGGTTTCAGATGTCGACTACCGAATGCAAACACGTACACCTTGGCAAAAATATCAAGATCGTAGTTCAGTGTGACCGTTGCGTCAGTATGATCAAATCGCAGGACCATCTGATCAATGTGGAGATATTGACCACCTTCGTCCATAGCATATGCTGGACAGGACAATAAAAATATTGCAAGGGTCATTAGGATAAATACTGATATTCTACTCATTATCTAACAGTTACACCATACAGGTTAATATTTCTTTTTATGCTCTGAGACGATCGAACCACTTTCACCACCAATATACAATAAAACATGTACATATTGAATGAAAAAGGATGCGTAAATACACAGTATTAGATTTTTCAATCGATACATTCTTATTTAGTGTATTCTATTAGAACCTACTTCAAGCCCTATATATAAAGGAATCCTCCATACGGAAGATAAACTGAGTATATTATTACAAATTACATACCTAAAACAAAGTATAGAAATGTACAATAATGCCACATATTCTATTATGTGGTGTTATCATTATTCACATT
>JAIOTO010000068.1 GCA_021106765.1 Methanosarcinaceae archaeon | reverse complement strand
CATGATCTTCTCAATCCCGCTAACATCATTAATGGGTTCACCAGTCTGTTGCTTGGAACGGAAACGGATGAATCGAAACGTCATCAACTCGAAAAGATCAAAAATAACAATACACGACTTATTGAGATGATCCGGAATGCTTCCAAATTCTCGAAACTGGATTCCACTGATAGCATTCAGCTTGAAAGAGCAGACATTGGATCACTCATGAAGAAAGCTGTATCCAGCCTTGAGCATGAATCCCATGAGAAGAAAATGAACATCGAACTTCCTGTTGATGGTCCATATCCTGCACATGTCAATCCTTTGATCGAGGACGTGTTTGTCAATCTACTCTCCAATGCTATCAAGTACAGTCCGGCTGGCAGTCGCGTTAAGATAGATGTGATCGATACCGGAGATATGTGGAAGGTTATGGTCACAGATGTTGGTGAGGGGGTCTCTGATGAGAACAAGTCCCTTGTCTTTGATCGACATAAACGTGTCAACAAGAAAGGCGTCAAAGGAAGTGGATTGGGTCTTGCCATCGTCAAGCGGATCATTGATCTGCATGGCGGGAATGTGGGAGTTGAGGACAATCCGCAGGGACAGGGAAGTGTGTTCTGGGTGAGCGTGAAGAAGGCGTGACGGGGTGTCTTTAAGAATACAAACGAATAAGTAAAGAGCGATGCTATATACCCAGCATGAACAAAGGAACATCCATCACTGATCGGGATAATGCACTGTTTGAGGCAGGTATCAAGCTCGGTGCGCTGTATCATCAGTTCACTGGTTCACCCGTGAACCTACAGACCGTGGAAAGCCTGGAGCAAGCAATAGCACAGAGTATCTCGGTGCAGCCATTCGTTTCCAGCATAACGGTGACCATTGACAGGGACATGGTAGGCTCGAATCTAAACGATGAGTTCGGGTACTGTGAACTGGAAGGGGCAATGCTGGATGTGCAGCTGGATGTCGTGTATGGTGACACGGCGATCCATGCGTCCCTGAGGTATGATAAGGAACTTGCGTATCCTCTTATGAAGATCGAAACGGCTGAAACCGAATGATCGGGGTAGTTACGCTACGTCGTTGAATCTTTCTATTACCATACGGTTCTGCTGCGGTGTTCCGACTGTCACACGTATCAGGCAGTCGCCTGCGTCCCTGAAGGATGTGCAATTGCGCACAATGATCCCTGATTCAAGGAATTTTCGGCTAACATCCGCGGCTTTGAGAGGTGACACATCCACAAGTACAAAATTCGCCTGAGAATCGTATACCTTGAACGGTATCTCTCTTTTGAGTTCCTCCCGTCCCGTTCTGGCAAGTTCAATGCTACGCTGCAGATGCTCGGTATCCGAAAGGGCCGCCACACCAGCTGCAATGGCAACTCCGCTAACATTGAAAGGCGTAGCTGCCCGCATGTATTCGGACCGGAGCCATTCAGGCATAATGCCGTAACCTATCCGCATACCGGCAAGGCCAAATGCCTTTGAGAACGTGCGGCCCACGATAAGGTTGTCATAATCCTTCACAAGTGCCGCAACGTTGCGGTCTGCGAACTCCACGTATGCCTCATCAACGAACACCAGGGCCCTGCTGGCATCGAGTATGCGCCGCAGTTCGTTTTCGGGTACCATGGTACCGGAAGGATTGTTGGGCGAGCACAGGAAAATTATCTTCGTTCGTTCACTAATGGCGTCCAGTATGCCATTCACATTCACCTCGTGATCCGGCATACGTTCAACGAACACCGGGGATGCGCCATTTGCACGAGCAGCGATCTCGTAGTACGAGAACGTGGGGGTCGGTATGATCACCTCATCCCCGGACTCGATGAGCAGACGCATCATTCCGTCAAGCAATCCGTCCATTCCAGGCCCGGATGCCACAATGTAGGACGGGGACATGGACGTGTAGGTGGATATGGCTTCCACCAGTTCACCGGCATCTGCGGATGGATAAACGCTAACGTCACCGGCGTGGTCGATGATGGCCTCAACAGCTTTTTGGGATGGTCCCAGTGGGTTCTCGTTCGAGCCCAGTTTGATCACGGAATCCGGATCGAACCCGTAATCCTCTGCGATCTGCGGGATGGACTTTCCCGGCACGTACTGTGCAATACCGGAAATGTTCTTCTTTATCAGCTCAGGCCTGCTCAAGCACATCCACCACCGTATCGATCTGCTCTTTGGTAATCACAAGCGGCGGCGCCAGGCGTAACACGGATTCGGAGGTATTGTTCAAGAGCACCCCCTTCTCTCTGGCATAGTTCACGATATCTGCGCAGTTCCTGTTCAGTTCCAGACCGATCATAAGACCGCATCCTCTCAGTTCTACAAAACTATCAAGGGAAAGTTCGTCGATACGCTCTTTGAAGTATGCACCCATCCGGGCGGATCGCTCGACCAGTTTATCCTCGCGTATTGCCTCGATGGAAGCAAGGGCTGCTGAGCACGCCAGTGGACCGCCACCAAAGGTGGCTGCATGTTGACCCCTGGAAAACGATATGCCCTCCTTCGCAGCAAGGGCTCCCATGGGGAATCCACCACCAATGGCCTTGGCCATTGTCATGATATCTGGTTCGACACCCGAATGTTCCTTGCAGAACCATTTACCTGTTCGACCAAACCCTGTCTGTACCTCATCAAAGATAAGGAGAGTACCATTCTCATCACAGATCTTGCGCACTTCTCCGAGATACTCCTCAGATGGGACATGTATGCCCCCTTCGCCCTGTATAGGTTCAACGATCACGGCAGCGGTATCCTCTGTAAGAGCATCTGACACAGCCTGAGCATCATTATATGGTACGAATATTTCATCCTGAATTAGTGGCTTGAACGGTGTGCGGTATGTGGAATTGTATGTCACGGCCAGCGCACCCATGGTCCGGCCGTGGAAAGATCGCTCTGTTGCAATGAACTCCTTTTTGCCTGTGTTAACTCTTGCCAGCTTCATGGCAGCTTCCACAGCCTCGGTACCGGAATTGCAGAAGAACACACGGCTCATGCCAGTAACAGAGACCAGTTGCTCGGCAAGATCTGCCTGTATATCCGTATAGTAAAGATTTGATACATGGATCAGTTTTTCAGCCTGGTCCCGGATGGCCTGTACCACCTTCGGGTGACAGTGTCCCACATTATTGACGGCAATACCGGCCACACAATCAATGTACTCCTTTCCGTTGATGTCATAGACCAGGGCCCCTTTTCCACTGGTAAGGGTGATGGGTTGCCTTCCATAGGTCTGCATCACATATTTTGCATCTTTCTCTACAATAGATGTATGATCGTTTGATCGTGAACTATTTTTGCTCAATTGAACACCTTTCCCATAGTGTATAATTTATAATATTATGTAATTAAGTCCATTCGACTGCAAGAGGATCATCTCATTGATCAGGAATATCCAGTTTCATCAGCTCTTTATCGTTGATGATCTCTTCTTCCTCACGTTCGAACACAATGCCGGCTTTAGCTCGCATGACCCCATCCACCCGGGCATTTTCGTGTATCCGGATGGAAGCCGCATTGATCTCTCCCAGCACATGGGTGCCCTTATTTACAAGCACTTTTCCCCTGGATACGATGTTACCGTGTATCGTATTATTCTCTCCGAGGTCTATTGTCCTTATCGTGCGGATACTTCCATACAGGGTCGTGTTGTTCTTCATCTCAAGGGATTCGGCCCGTATGTTCCCAACAAGGCGGCAGTCACTGCCGATATTTGCATGGGAAGGTACACGGATGGAATCCACGGATATCCTGGATCCAGTGGGAATGATCATTGCATCAGCACCGAACTCCTCCTCTTCATCGGACTCTATCTCGAACAGTTCGTTAAGAGCCTTTTCCACTTCTTCATCCTTACCCCTTCGCAGGAGTTCGGTCAGGTACAGATAGAGATAAGCGATCACAGGTACAGGGTTCCGGATAATGATCCAGCCCGTGGCCTCGAAGCCACCATTGATCTTTACATTATTGCCGATGTCCAGATCACCCCTCACGATAAGTTTCCCGTCAATGTTGACAAACTCACCGATATAGGCGTCCTCCTTTGTCTTCACGTTGCCACCGATCTGCGACCAGATATCGATCCTGACATCAGATGTAGCGTTAATGTCGCCTGCAAGCGTCACCCTCTCCCCAAGGATAACAGATCTTGCGATAAGTCCATATTTGATATCCGAATGGTTCCCTACAATGACATCTGAATCCAGGACTATCGTGTGTTCTTCCATTTTCGTATTGTCCGGGATCACAAATGTTTTCAGGATTTCGTCTTCTGCGATGGTCTCACACTCCAGTTTAGGGTTATAGGGTGTCAATCATGATGTTCGTGATATGATGTAACTTGTTAATTACCTTTGTCATAGCATATAATGTGTAAAAAATATGTGTCCATGTTAATCCTACTGCAGGATGAATTATCTTTTTGTCAGGTCCTGATAATGTGCATATATTTTTCGATCGGATGTACTGCTTTGTACATCACTGTTCGCATCCAAATCTGATATCTACTGCGGCACCTGTGTCCATGGCCTGCACCTCGTCTGGCGACAACAGTAGCTGGCCGGTTGCCAGGGCCTTATCGTTCCTGTCGACCACAAACACCTCATCTCCTGCCCGAAGGTCCGGATCTATGTCGATAACGTGTTTTGCAAAAGCGGTTTTCCCTTTGGATACAAATGGTACTGCGTCATCACATATGACCACTCTATGACCCGGTGCAGGTATGTCCTTATGCAGCACATCCACCGCATTCATGCTCAATGTGAACACTCCGTCTCTGGCCCGGATGGTTGCGATACGATTTCCCTGATGTAATACCTGTCGGACACGTTTTGTTCGGGATAGTTTGAAGGTCACCCCATCGGGGAAGAGGTTCGTTCCACAGCCCTTGCCGAACTGATTGTCAGCCATGATGCGAACCATTTTTAGCAATTTCGTATTTTGTTCCATGTGTGTTAGATAATAAAAAGGTATTAAATTAGTAACGGTCGTTTAGCTGCATCCAAATGTACATTGAAACAATTTAAAATCTGTAATCATATACTTTAAATATTATGTTATCCTATCGTATTATGAGGAAGCGGGCAATTTGCTTGCAGATATATTGTAGAATGACTGTAACCAAGCAAACCATTCATCCCCTCAAACACACACCGTTTCCTCATTTTCTCTACTCTTCTTATACTCTTATATGCTCTATTGTGCTGTTTCTGCCATTTCTAACAGTCCTGCTGTATCGCTATTATACGAACCGATAGATCATCCTTTAACAACGCCAAGTGGGACCATCCGTGCAACCTTCATAGCGATGCCCAGGTCATGTACCACATTGACCACATCGCCGCTCGGTTTGTACACACCCGGTGCTTCTTCAGCGATCACTGATGGATGGGCGGCTTTGACAGTAATACCCTGTGACGCAAGGACCTCTTTTATGGTCTCACCATGGAACTCATGTTTTGCATGACCTCGGCTCATGACACGCCCTGCGCCATGACACGCACTTCCAAAGGAGATATCCATTGCAGCTTCTGTACCGTGCAGTATGTATGACGGCGTGCCCATACTGCCGGGGATCAGCACTGGCTGTCCGACATCCCGGTAGGCAAGGGGAACTTCACGATGCCCGGGTGGGAACGCGCGAGTTGCGCCTTTTCGGTGGACATATACATCCTTTTTCTTTCCGTCGATCACATGTTCTTCCAGCTTTGCAACATTATGGGTCACATCATAGACCAGGTCCATTCCCAGATCATCCATGTCGCCTCCAAAGGCACTTTCGAACACTTCCCGGGTCCAGTGTGTGATCACCTGCCGGTTCATCCAGGCGTAATTGGCAGCACACAGCATTGCCTTGAAGTAGTCCTGTGCTTCTCTCGATCGTGCAGGGGCACATGCAAGCTGTTTGTCGGGCAGGTCGATCCCATATTTTTTCACAGCCTGGGAAAGCACACGCAGATGGTCAGTACATATCTGATGCCCTGCCCCCCGGGAACCGCAGTGTATCATGACCGTCACCTGTCCTTCTTCAAGACCATAAGCCGAGGCGACATCCCTGTCATATATCTTATCCACGCACTGCACTTCAATGAAATGGTTTCCACTGCCGAGGGTGCCGAACTGGGGTCTGCCACGTTTTCGTGCCTTTATACTGACCTGCGCAGGGTCCGCTCCTTCAATGAAACCCCCACTCTCACAATGATCAAGATCCGCCTGGACCCCGTAACCTGCTTCAACGGCCCATTGTGCTCCATTGATGAACACATCGTCAAGATCGCTGTCCGGGGCACGTATGCGGCTCTTTGACCCGACTCCGGAGGGGATCTCATGGAACAGATTGTCCAGCAATTCTGTCATGCGAGGCTGCACATCCTGACATCCCAGGTTTGTGCGTACAAGGCGGACGCCACAGTTTATATCAAAACCGACCCCTCCAGGACTGATCACACCATCCTCTTCGTCGAATGCCGCAACTCCTCCTATGGGGAACCCATATCCCAGATGGGCGTCCGGCATTGCCATGGAGTATTTCTGTATTCCTGGCAGGGTGGCAACGTTAGCGACCTGGTCAATGGTCTCTCTATCAAGGCTTGGGATCAGCCTGTCTGATACAAAGATACGCCCCGGTACCCTCATGCCAGATTTATGATCAATTGGTACTTCCCAGGTGTTAGCATCGATCTGTTTGAGCAGGTCCACAACTTCATTATTGGTATTATTTTCCATGTTCGTCCTCCCTTCCCCATAATACGGTTGGTTTACTCGTATGTGTGCTTTTCAGCATGATCGTTCGTTTTTCAATGATAATATGCTATTGCTCTATATGGGCATGTTGGGGCATGTACTGCTAGTATCAAAAAGCTTTCAGATATCAACAACTACCTGCACTCCCCATCCTTCTGATGACTCTTCGATAGTCAGTCCATTGTATGTGACAGCTTTTATTTCAGTATCGAACCGGTGTCTTGCCAGGTCAATAGGTTCTCCGTATGCCGTAGCCGAAAGCGAACACTCATCCTTTCCTATGTGCAGAGAACTGATCGAGAAATCGGCGAACACCACCGTATCTACTTCAAACAGGTACAGTAGTTCGGACAGCCAATCAACAAGCAGACCATCAAGGTCCGCAGATGTAATTTCGATGCGCTCAGAGACTTTATTCGATATGGGTTGTGTATCTATCATCACATTGAACATGGCCCGGGCAGCGTTCTCAAAAGCCTTTTCTATTGTTATGCCATAGGCCCTGAACTTTGCATCGGCCGTGTGTGGAAGGTATTCATACCCTTCCCGCCCCGTATTGTTCTCTTGAGGTGGCATGGTTTGTAAGATACGTTCTTTGTTACTTATAGTATCTGCACGGTATCTCATACAGGTTCCTGTGGGTGGTTCACAGTTGCTTCCATATATGGGCGATCCGTTGCAGTGCTGTGATATGGCTTCCAACGGCGATGATCACAATTGTCCAACCCAATACCGGGTAGCCAAAGAATGAATGCGGATATGCATAATGCACGACAGAAGCCAGCATTATCAGGACAAGCCGGTCCGCCCTTCCCATTATACCGCCGTAGAATCGTCCAATGTCCAGTGCCTGGGCCTGTGTGCCGAGGTAACTGGTGAGCAGCACCCCGACAATTGCAACTACGCCAAGTTGCCAGTGAATATATCCTGCAAAGAAGATACCGCAAATAATGAAGACATCCGAGTAACGGTCGATCACATGATCCAGAAAATCGCCTCTTTTGCTTGTTATCCGGAGATAGCGTGCCATGGCTCCATCAAGGGCATCGAAGAAGGAATTCAGTGCCACGAACACAACGGCTGCAACCACCATCAGGGATTCGTTCATTGAATAATAATAACAGATGCCCGCAAGGAGTGCAAATACGAGAGAAGCGAACGAGATCGCATCTGGTGATATTCCTCGATCAGCAAAGCTACGTGCAATGGGTTCTATCAGTCCTGAGGCAAAGGGTCTGAGGGCATCAATAGTCATGTGTTATCATTCATAAGAAGTGTGTCTTAACTCTTATGTTTTGTCCTTATTACTTCCTTGCAAGGTCATACCAGTACTTGATCTTGCATGAATGTTCAAGCTGTGTTGTTATCACGTAGGCCTCATCAAGGGTCGCGCCTAGGGCAATGGTCCCATGACCGTGGACAATGATGCCGTTATGGTCTGTAAATCCCTTAACCGCACCATCGGCAAGTTCCACCGTACCAATGCCCCCTTTGACAATGGGTATCTCGCGAAGGAACAGTTTTCCTTCACTGTCGAGGGGTACGATCATATCCGTTTCGGCAAGCAATGACTCGGTCACTGAGAACGGGCAATGGGCATGGATTATCGCATGTGCGGAGGTGTTCTGGTATATGGCACGATGCACAGCGGTCTCGGACGATGCGATCTTGTCGAGTTGTGATGTTCTGTCAAAGGGGACCTCTATAACGCCTTGCTCGTCGATCTCATCCAGGGCGCAACCGCTCTTAGTTATCAATATTCGATCCCCAATGCGCACGCTGATATTGCCAAAATGGGACTCTACCAATCCATACTTTACAAGTTTATTTCCAAATCTGGACATCTCTCTCCACATATTGGTACTATATGGACTTTCAGGCATAAAATTTATTTGCTATAACCATATGTTAGGGTCATTAACATGCACCATGCCTCGGTGGCTCAGTCTGGCAGAGCGAGTGATTTGTAATCACTAGGTCGCGAGTTCGAATCTCGCTCGAGGCTTCTCATGCCCATTTCAGACCCGTGAATTTATTTCTCAACGTATTTTGCCAGCGTTTTCCTGAACTCGACCAGATCGATAGGTTTTGATATATAATCCACACATCCTGCATTCAGGAACCGCTCCCGATCTCCCCGCATGGCGTATGCAGTTACTACGATCACCGGGATAGCTGCGGTCGCAGTTTCCTCCTGTAGTTTAGCAAGAACCTCTATTCCATTGATCCCGGAAAGCTTAATATCCAGCAGTATCAGATCAAAGCTGGATTCTTTAACCATGGATAGTGTCTTCTCTCCATCAATGGCCTGGAAGACCTCGTGACCCTCTATCTCCACGAGCTTTACAGCTAGTTCCATGTTTAAAGGATCATTCTCTACGATCAATATGTTTGCCATTTTTCATCTCTTCTATATACGTCTGTAGGAATATGTATCTATTTATTACCTATATAATAATATTAATAGTATTGTATATGTGTGTTTCTGTAGCTTCTTATAAAGCATTTAATTCTAACACATGTCCGTATCTATTGATTTTAGAGTATGGACTCTATTATACATGTGCAATTATTATATGTGGTCAATAAGAATCTGTATATACAGTTTATGATTCAAACTGATCCTGCATCTTATATGCCAAAAATCGTACGATCAACATACTTGCTATCATGCAGATTGCAAGTGCGGAGATCAGTTTCTCCCATCCGATGGTTGTGGTCCCATCGTTGAGGGCGAAGATCAAGCCTCCAAAGAACGATATGATCGAAAAGGTGGTTGCGAAAGATACTAATCCTCCTCCAAGTAAGGATCCTACCTCATCAGCACCGCGTTTTTCAAAGAAAACAGAACCCACTATGAACAGGATAGCAAATATCAATAATATTACAGCTACTGGTAATGGACTGATCTTTGTAGAGATCATATCCATGATCCCCAGAGCTATGCCTATCATAAAGATGGCCATTCCCCCGGAAATCGCAAGTGCTTCTATAAAAGGATTGTCCATTATTTTCACATTCATCCCTCTCATACGAAAATGATGTGCTTGATAGTATATATTTATTATCGCATGTGGTGATCACATCATCGCATATAATGATAAACAATATATCAAATGATCGAGTTTCATCATAATATGAAAATATTGATCAGTGAGTATGCGGTCAGCACTGGTCTGGGAGGCACGTTCCTCCTGGAAGGTCGGGCAATGCTCAGGTCGCTTGCATCGAGCTTCTCTGATCTGGGGCATGATGTTCACTACACGACCGCCGGTGCGTTGATCGATCATGGGACTGCCGTATCGTCAAACGAGTCTGAACTCGGCATGGTGCTGGAACGGGAGTCCAGGAAGGCGGATGCAGCCATCGTCATAGCACCGGATGATCTGCTTGCGGAACTGACTGCCATCATTGAGTACAACACGCTGAATCTGGGCTGTTCCGCAGATACGATCGCACTGTGTGCGGATAAGTTGGAGTGTGGTCGCATATTAGGATCAGCTGGTATCGATGTGCCGCGGTGTCTGGATGAAGGTCAGCAAGGGGATCAGGATATTCCTTACGTAGTCAAGCCCCGTTATGGTTGTGCCTCCGAGGATACGTGGTTGTGCTACGGTCCCACTGTGGAGGAGGGATATGTAGCCACAGAGTATGTTGAGGGGGAGCATGTGAGTGTCAGCCTGATCGCTGGTGATTCTCCAGTGGTCCTTACGATAAATAAGCAGCTCATTGATATTGATGCTTCTGTGAATAATTCCCCAATTGGTTACAGGGGCAGTATCATCCCATACCGGACGGGGATGGACAGCATGCTGTACGACACAGCGATGGGAACATCTCTTATCCTTGGATGCCGCGGTTACGTAGGGATCGATATCATAGTCGGGGACAGGCCGTATGTGATCGACGTGAACCCCAGGCCCACTACCTCGCTTGTAGGCATCTGTAAAGTTATCAGGCCGTCTATTGCGGATCTGCTTCTCAGAAGCCGTTCGGGTGAGCCAATTCCGCCGGTAGAGGTCACTGGCAGTTATTCATTCAACAAAGAGGAACTTATATGAGGACGATAGGGATCGATATTGGTGGAGCGAACACAAAGGTCGCAAGTGCGAAGGGGGACATAGTGGAATTGCATTATGTTCCGCTGTGGAAGGGTACCCAGTTGCCCCTGGTACTGGCAGATATTGGTCAGAGACTCGAGCCGGACAGGGTGGGGGTCGTGATGACAGGCGAACTTGCGGATTGTTACGAAGACAAGGCTGCAGGAATAGGTTCCATCATGGATACAGTCTCACAGGCATTTGACTGTGATGTGCGGTACGTGGACAATAGGGGTCGGGTCACCGACGGCACGGGTGACACAACAGGTCTGGCGGCTGCCAATTGGGCAGCATCGGCTCGGATAATAGGCCAGGATGTCGGAGATTGTATTTTTGTGGATGTAGGCAGCACTACCAGTGACATCATACCTATCAGGAATGGCAAGCATGTAGCAGGCACAACCGATTATTCCAGACTTCTTAATGATGAGCTGGTCTATCGCGGAGTGCTCAGGACCAACATTGCAGCCATGCTCGACAAGATCCCGGTCAGTCGTGGAGTATGCAGGACATCGTCTGAACTCTTCGCCACCACTGCGGACGCATACCTGCTTCTCGGAGACATCACTCCCGATCTCTATACGTGTGAGACGGCAGATGGTGCAGAAAAGAGCGATGTTGCTTCAGCCCGCCGACTGGCTCGTTTGGTCTGTGCCGATCTCTCAGAGATATCCGAGGACGACGTTATACAGATGGCCAGTGCTGTCAGGGAGAAACAGATATCAGAACTCTGTGATGCGATCTCTAATGTGTCGAAAACGCATAAGCTGAATACCATTGTATCAGCAGGGCTTGGCGAGTTCCTGGTTTCAGAGGCCGCGGAACGTCTCGACATCGATCTATTCTCGATAAAGGATCGCTGGGGCGAGGATATCTCGAAAGTGTTCCCTGCTTATGCTACTGCACGAATAATGGACATGAGCCTGTAAGACCAGTGAGTTTGATCCCATGAAGTTCGTTGTAAAGATCGGAGGCAGTCTGATGGACTGTGGACAGCAGATCGTTCGCCGTCTTGATGAATACATCAGTTCGTCAGATCGTGAAAGTGATCTTTGTGTGATTATCGTGCCCGGCGGCGGACCGTTCGCTGATCAGGTACGCACGATCCAGAGGCAGTTCGATACAGATGACGAGGCAGTCCATTGGATGGCAGTGCTGGCGATGGAGCAGTATGCCTATTTCCTCATGGACGGTGTGGATGTTGGCAGTGTAACATCATTCGATGAGATCCAGCAAGGTTTGTCGGTGGTGTTGCCGTACAATCTTCTCAGGCAGTCCGATGAACTCGAACATTCATGGGACGTAACGTCCGATACCATTGCTGCCTGGATTGCCAGCAGGATCGGCGCCGAACTGGTGAAGGTCACAGATGTGGATGGTGTATTTGATCAGGATCGCCTTGTGCGGTCCATCGATGCTCAATGTCTGGAAAAAATGGGAGAAACCTGTGTTGATCGGTCGTTACCACGATTCCTGATGCGGCACAGGATGGACTGTCGTGTGGTGAACGGTCGCCATACGAGTCGTATAATTGATTCCATAGAAGGAAGGGCTGTTGTAGGCACACACATCAAGGGGAATATTTAAATTCTATACTAGTCATGTACTGCAATCACGCAATCACAATATTGATACGTGATAATATTCTGACATCACTTTCATAGCTAAATAGGAGAATCTCAATGGTAAAAGTAGAATTCTGTACCTCATGTGGTGTTCGTCTTAAAGAGACCGGGTTCGTGCGTTTCCCGTGTCCTTCATGCGACACCGAACTTGGACGATGTGTAAGTTGCAGACAGCAGAGCAATATGTATGAATGCAAAAAATGTGGTTTCGTTGGTCCGTGAGGAATTAAAATGGGTGACGTTGCAGCAACAATAAAGATCATGCCAGAAGGCGTGGATACTGACCTGAAAGCACTCGCCGGAAAACTGGAAAGTGCACTCCCGGAAGGTACTGAACTGTATGGGGTAAAGGAAGAACCCGTAGCGTTCGGATTGAAAGCACTTATGGCCGTTGTCATGCTAGGTGACGCAGAAGGCGGCACTGAACCCGTCGAAGTGGCTTTTGCAGCGATCGATGGTGTTGAGGGCGTACAGGTCGTTGAGGTCGGAAGACCTGTATGATCCTCTTCTTTTTTTTCGTATATGATTCTGTAAAATAATGTACTACCAGATCTTCTAACCGAAGATATGATTTTCTTGTGGGCTTGTAGATCAGGGGAAGATCGTTACGTTCGCAACGTAAAGGCCGCGGGTTCAATTCCCGCCGAGTCCATCAAAAAATTTCAGATATGCCAAAGTAGATAGCGGTTTTAGGTGCAGATGTATTAATATTGGCGTTTTTATACTTGACTTTCCCTGTGGCCTTTTGAGAAATTACTGTCTGTTATAAGATCGCTTAATTTGTGTGGGTATGCGAGAAATTAATGATCGGTATATTCTGGCTTATTTTGTGTGTGATCCTACAGAAACCAACGGACAATATAGTCACGGTTAGTTTGTGTCTGGAAGCAGACAAATTAAGTTCGGTTGTGACGGCTGGAAGACCACGGACGACCACTAACCAAGCAGACATTCACACCCTAAATTACATTCCTAAGCAAAATCACAGAAATGAGATTTAGCAAAAATCAAGATTACCTTTTAGTTTGTAGTACTAACGGCGTTAACAAAACGAAACAATAAAAACCCATGTTTTACAGATCCCGCTCGTTCCTGAAAAGCATCTCTGCTCGTAAGCTTGTTATCCCAACATCTTTCGTTTTGTGTTTTTCTAAATTGGGTTTTGTTGTTGAAAACTAACTATTAATTACTAAATTTGTTAAAATTAGTAATTACTTTTAACTACTATTAATTACTAATTATAACTAAATTAGTAATTCAGATTTGGAGATTTGATTATGAAAATTCCAGAAGCGCCGCCAAAATTAAATGATCTAAGTTTGCAAAATATTTTACCTTATCTTAATGATGCTGAAGTAAATAAAGCTGTAAAACAATTCAATATCAGGTACTTATACTGGTCTGAGTTCAAACACAAACCAATTCCTGATTCTATTACACATGAACAATTATGGCTATTGCTTAAAGTGGGTAGGGCTTTAGGTGCAGAGCAATTCAAAATAAGTGATGTTCCAGGGTTTCAACTTACTTATAATCTAACTCCATATATTCAAGAAAAATTACATAATTTTGATTTGAATTTAGGTGGGACTTTTGAAGGTAAACACATTATGGGTGAAAACGATCACCAGCGATATCTTATAAATTCAATTATGGAAGAAGCAATTGCTTCAAGTCAATTAGAAGGCGCGAGTACTACTCGGAAAGAAGCTAAAAAAATGTTGAGACAGGAAAGAAGGCCGAGGGATAGATCTGAACGGATGATTGTTAATAATTATAATACAATTAAAAAATTATCTCTCATGAAATATGAAAAGCTTACTATTGAATCTATATTAGATATTCATGCCAGTATGACTGAAAATACCTTAGATGATCCAAGTCAGGTGGGGGTGTTTCGAAAATCTGATGATATCTATGTTATTGATAATATGACTGGTGAAGTTATACATACACCTTTAAAACATATTCATATTTCAAAAGTGATGCAGGATTTTTGTGATTTTGTGAATAAAGAATCCGACGACGATTTCATTCACCCTATAGTCAAAGCCAATATTTTACATTTTTTAATTGGTTATATTCATCCATTTGTTGATGGAAATGGAAGGACAGCAAGAGCAATATTTTATTGGTATTTACTTTCGAAAAAATATGGGTTAATTGAGTATATGTCAATTTCGCGGATGATAAAAGACACTCCTGCTAAATATTCTAAAGCTTATATATATACGGAGCTTGATGACAATGATGTCACTTATTTTATAAATTACCAATTGGAGACAATGGACAAGGCGTTCAATAGTCTGAAGGAATACATCTCTATGAAAATTCAAGAAAAGGATCTGTTATATGATTTTAAGAAGATCCCCCAAATAAATGAAAGGAAATCTTATATCTTAAAGTGGTTGTCAGAAGACCCAAAGATGACGTTTACGATAAAAGAAATAGAAAACCGGCTATCTGTTGTTTATCAGACAGCTAGAAATGATATATTGGATTTAGAAGAACTTGGATTATTGAAAAGAAACAAGAGTGATAAGAAAAAGTTTGTATTTTATCGATCTGATGAATTCAATGATGTGCTGAAAAAACTCCAATAATTCTCGCATTTGTGGTTAGTGTAGGTACATCATCACGTTCCCGGTATGTTCCACACTGCCCGAATATCCAACCTTCTGTATCCTCAGACTCGCTCTTGAGAACTAACTGCAGCAGTTCAGGTATATCTTTCTCATACCCTTGGATCTGATCAATTGTTCCTGTATAATCCTATATTCTATTAGCCTCTGAGCCATCATGATGCCATAGTTAGCATGCCAGATCATTGTGTTCTTTTCCAATCTGATATGATCTTGAATGGCGTTATTCTTATATATGGAGTGTATAATTAGTTCATTATTCAAACAATTCATAAAATGAACTATCCATTATTCAAACCATTTTCAAACACACCATGATCATCTTAGGTCACAGTATAATCGTTGAACTGTGATCTCAACATACAGTATTCTTATAATTTACAGGGAGGTCAATAAAATGAACGCGGATAAAGGGAAAACAATAGCTCTTCTGCATATGGAAATGAGTAATCTGTCTCGAAAGATCATGAGTGATGTGAGCGAGAACTTCGCTCGTGAGATGGGTGAGGGGCATCGTTTTTTTAAGAATCGAAACCATTCCCTCCTGGTCATTGCAAGAGAGCAGAAGATCATGCCTTCCACCCTTGCAAAATATCTGGATCTGCGAAAGAGCAGTGTGACCAGCATAATCGATTCTCTCGAGGAGTCCGGATTGGTGTGCAGGGACTCGGATCCTGATGACAGGAGAAAAACATGGATCTCTCTGACCAATGCGGGTAAGCAATACTTCGAGATGTTGGAGGAGCATATCGGGAACGTGACGGGAGGAATTCTCGTTGATCTGAATGAACAGGAAATTGATGACCTGCTGACCTGCTTGGAAAGGATCGTCGAGATCGAGCGAAGGATCGCAGCAGTAGATCATACGTTGCATAACCCTGGAACGCGCTGTCATGCTGTAAGATCTGGTATGGAACAGCTGATCAAGGAGAGATGACCATAAAGGGCATGTTTGAAAAACTTGGAATTTTCATTGAGGACAATGCTATTTCTATTCTGATCATTGCATTTCTTCTCATATTTGTAGCGATTGGTGGTGCCCAGCAGATCGAGATGAAATCCGGTACGGATACATTTGTTGAGAAAACATCCCAGTTGTATCAGGATTATGATCACCTTTACCTGAATCTGTTCGGTAAGGAATCCATTGTTGTCATTGTGGAAGGTAACGATGTACGCAATGCCGGAGTATTCGAGGCTATTGATCGCTTAGAGCAGATGGCAGCACCGATCCCAAATGTTGTGAAGACGTCAAGTGCCGCTTCAGTGATCAAGGATGCGAACTATCAGCTGACGGGTCGTTCTCTCATACCAACCCGGGAAGCAGACATTCAACAATTGGCGGCTTCATACGTGCCAGAATATCTTTTACCAGATGATACGCATACACTGGTATTTATTAAAATGGCAGGTGACATTACTGATAAGCATAAGCAGGAAGTCCTGCGTGAGTTGAACACAGCTGTGGAGATGTCTGCTTTCCCTCCAGATTACAATATCATTGTCACAGGAGATCCTGCTTTCACTATCTCTATGAATAATGAAATGATGTCGAGTATGCGTGTGTTGCTCATGTATTCAGTGATCCTGATGGTCTTTGTGCTCTATCTGGTCTTCAAACATGTCAGATGGAGGCTCATGCCACTCGCAATCGTGCTTCTGGGGATCATATACACATTCGGTGCAATGGGCTATCTCAAAATTCCAATGACAATGGTCTCCACAGCAGCATTTCCGGTGTTGATCGGTCTTGGTATCGATTATGCTATACAGTTCCATAATCGAATAGAGGAGGAACTGGATCGCGGAGAGTCGTCGGCAGAGGCGGTTGTGAATACCATCAAACACACGGGCCCCGCGGTGTTGATCGCATTGACCATCACAGCATTGGGATTCATATCATTATCCACATCCCCTGTACCGATGATACAGGATTTCTCAAAACTGCTTCTCATTGGGATCGTTATGTGCTTTTTATCTTCTCTGTTTATTGGTGTGATCCTTATCTATTATCTGGATTCCCTTCGCAATATACGGGTCCTACGAATGGAACAGATACGCAGTATGTTGGATCTGCCTCTTCTGCGCAACTTCTCACAACCAGATACAATGAACAAGAATGCAGGAGGTACAGATGCAGGGCCAAAACAGGAATCTGATCTGATTGGACGTCTCATACACGCTACTACTACCTTCACTCTCAAACATCCTGCAGTGATACTGGTAATTGCCGCGGTGTTCTGTGCCAATGGGCTCTATGTCGATTCTTTCGTTCCCATTGAGACCGATACCCAGACGTTCGTACCACAGGATATGCAGGCATTGCTGGATCTGAAACATCTTTCTGATATCACAGGTGGCGATGACCAGCTCAATCTCATTATAAAGACCGGGGATGTTACAGACCCGGCCGTGCTCCACTGGATTGACGATTTTGCCCGGCACGAGGTGGAAAGGCGGGACAATATCTATAGTTCTGATAGTATCGTCACGCTGATCAAATCAATGAACGGAGGGGTAATTCCCGATAATTCCGGGGACATTGAGCGTTTGTATGACAAGATGTCAGAGGATAATCGGGATATGTATATGTACGGCAGCAATACGCTCCTATTGAACCTGAACATCGGGGATGCCATGGGTGGTATTGGTCTTGAGGGGATCGATGCTCTATCTGATATCGTGCAGGAGGATATAAAATGGATGCTTCCTCCTCCGGATATGAGTATTACTATTACGGGTGGTTCTATCGTGTTCAGTGAAGTGATAGATGCATTGACATCTGGCAGAATATTCATGACATACCTTGGACTGATGCTTGTATTCATGGGTTTGCTCGCCATCTATCGTGATCTGACCAAAGCCCTTGTACCTGTTGTGACCATGTTCATGGTCATAGGGTGGGCTGGTGGATTGATGTACTATATGGGAATGGTCTACACACCAATGACGGCTACCCTGGGTGCCCTGATCCTGGGTGTGGGTTCGGAATATGCAGTGCTCATGATGGAGCGCTATTATGAGGAAAAGGACAAAGGAGCGGGGCCGGTGGAGGCTATGCAGGAGGCGAGTGTGACACGTCCGGCCTGACCACGATATTTGGATTCAGTGCTCTGATCGCGTCTCCTTTCAGTATGACCAGTAATTTTGGGATCGTGACAGTACTGGATGTTTCCCTGGCGCTGTTCGCCACTTTCGTGATCTTCCCGCCTGTGATAGTAACGCTGGATAGCTACCGCGAGCGAAGAAAAGGGAATATTCTGGAAGATGGATCCTACCATGCACTGACCAACGAACATACGGATAATGCAGAGGTTGATGTTTAATGATCGACAGTATTAGTTATAAAAACAGAAGAATACCGGGTACGTGGGCTGTATTTGCAGTTGTTGTGGTCGTATCAATGATAACGATCCTATCAATGACCCCTATTTCCCAGTCCAAGGAATTTATTCCACCGACCTACGAGTACACTACCAATTATTATGATGCCTACGGAGAGCCAGATATCTATGCTTCGGTGTTGGGCGATCCTGAGTTCGCACGTGGTGAGACTGCTCAGCTACGGATAATACTGTCCAACAGGGGTGTCCTCCACGGTCTCAAGGCAGATACCGATGTTGGTGTCAAGGAGTCTAAACATGCACTCGCATTAAAGGAATTGCAATATGAGAGTATGCGTACGGTCGCCTATGGTCTCAGTGTACATCTGGTATCGAACACCGAGTATATTGATGTAGACCCCAGCAGCAGCATCCGTACACTCGAGAAACTCGGGCCGGGCAAAATACCGGATGCACCTCTCCCCTTCACGATCACGATAGCTGAGAATGCTCCGGCAGGGGATTATGTGTTGATGCTGCCAATATCCTACGAATATAAGTACGATGTACGGATGACCGATGGTAAAACAGTACGTCTTGGTCTTCCCGATCTGGATAATGCGACATATTACAGGAGTATGGACCACACGCTCCCGATTGCGATCCACGTGAAGGAAGATGCAAGGTTCGAGATATCTGATGTTTCTGGAGATCTTGTGTCTGGTAGTGATGGTACAATAAACATCACATACACCAATATCGGCGAGATAGTGGCAAAGGATGCACTGGTCCACATTGTGGTGATGAAGCCTCTCAGCACTGAAGATTCAGTGGTAAGGTTGGGCAACATTGAGCCCGGTGAGAGCAGGATAGCATCCTTTGTGATCAAGGCTGACCGGTTGGCACTGATTAAGGATTATGTTGTTGATAGTGAGATCAAGTATCTCGATGAAGATGGGGAATATGTGATCTCAAGGAACATGAAAATTGAGGTGTCCATGCACGCTCCCGAGAAGAAAGCAAGCATGACAAAAGTGTCCCTTGTAGCTATTGCACTTGTGGTATTGTCCATGTTTGTTAATTACATAAGGAAAAAACAGTAATGTCCACAATAAAAATGAAGATAATGATCTATATTCAGGAGTAATAATTATGAAAGGAACAGTGACAAGATCCATGGTGCCGATCGTGGCTTTGATACTTGTGTTCATGCTTTTTGCGACGCCTGCACAAGCAGAGTTCGTGGCAGAGCACGTCGATATACCCGAGTACTTCAATTTTGACGAGAATTACTATACTACATTTGGTGGGCCCGATATTAGTGCCACCGTTGTGGGTGACAGTGAGTTCTCATGCGGGGATAGTGTGACCCTGAACATCGACCTGATGAATAAAGGTGTTATTACTGGCTTCAGATCGGAGACGGATGATGATCCGGTGAGTGTGCTAGATCAGAAGCTCCAGAAGGCAGAGATGTCCTATGAATCCCAGCGGACCACTGCTATAGGGATCGTTGCAGTCCTGACATCGTCTGATCCGAACGTAAAGGTCAAGTCCGGACTTCAGGAAGCAGGTTCTCTTGCAACAGGTGAACAGACAAGTTCTCCTGTGCAATTCAGTATAGATATTTCGAAGAATGCTCCTTCCGGTGCATATCTCCTTAAACTCGATCTATATTATGGATACCAGAAAAATGTTCAGGTCAATGGTGACAATGAAACTGATCTGGGCGTGACCAACATGGATGTGGGTCTGTGGTATGACATGGGCAGCCAGAACGTTACAATTCCGATATATGTGGAGGATGAGGCGGATTTTGAAGTTACCAGCGTGACAGGGGAACTTGTGGCAGGGGATGAAGGTATGCTGTATGCAACCTATTCCAATGTTGGTGAATTGCCTGCTGAGGATGCCACAGTACGCATCAGCGCAGCTGATCCTTTCAGTACCACCGATGACCAGGCCTATCTTGGTTCACTTGAGCCCGGGGAGAGTGCTGTAGCTGTCTTTAAGCTGAAAACGGATGACCTTGCGGTGGCTAAGGCATATGCTATAAATAGTGAGATCAAGTATGAGGATATCGATGGTCACAGTCGTATATCTGATACGGTGAAGATCAGGACCGAAGTATTGCCGGGTGCATCCGGGTCAGATGGTCTGTCGATCATGGGTATTGGTGCAATTGTAGCATTCGTTGCTGTGGCTGTGATCGGTTTTATGTTCTACAGAAAGATGTCTGTAGATAAGGTCAGTAAGGGCAAGGGTGAGGAGTAAAGGTCTCATTCACCTTCCCTGCCCTATATCTCTATTGCAATGTTACGCGGACCGTATCTGTTGCAGCAAGGAATATCGATGCTTTGTGTATGGCAAGACTTATAACACAATTGGAAGTATTAGGACAGTATTCCGCATAGAAATTAATATTAAATTCATAAACTACATATCACATTACACTTTTATTTGAGCCCGAAATGGGAGGGAAATCGAAAATTGAGTCAGCCTTGTGTTAATATTGGCATGGTAGGTCATGTCGATCATGGAAAAACCACACTAGTCAGTGCCCTGTCCGGTGTATGGACAGATAAGCATAGTGAAGAGATGAAACGAGGCATATCCATTCGACTTGGATATGCGGATACTACGTTCAGGAAATGCCCGACGTGTCCGGTACCACAGTGCTACAGTGTACATAAGAAATGTCCGGTCTGTAGCGGATCCACCGAAATTGTCAGGACCGTGTCGTTCGTAGATTCCCCTGGTCACGAGACCCTGATGGCTACAATGCTATCCGGAGCTGCGATCATGGATGGGGCGATCCTCGTGATAGCTGCCAATGAGAAATGTCCGCAGCCACAGACTAAAGAGCATCTGATGGCATTGAATATCATTGGTATAAAGAATATCGTTATAGTGCAGAACAAGATCGATCTGGTACCACGTGAACAGGTCATTGAACATTATGGGCAGATCAAGGATTTTGTGAAAGGAACTGTTGCGGAGAATGCTCCCATCGTACCTATCTCGGCACAGCAGAACGTCAACATTGATGCACTTATCAATGCAATGGAGGAGTTCATCCCAACTCCGGTCATGAAACTGGATCGTGCTGCACACATGCTCATTGCCCGATCATTTGATATCAACAAACCAGGAGCATCCATTGACGAGATCAAGGGTGGTGTGATCGGTGGTACCCTTACGGAAGGGGTCCTGCATGCGGGCGATGAACTTGAAATATATCCGGGTAAGAAGATCGAGAGTGAGGGTACTACCAGATGGGAACCCATTCGCACAACCGTGAATCGTATCATTGCTGGAAAGAACAAGACCAAGGAAGCAACACCTGGTGGTCTGCTGGCAGTGGGTACTGGATTGGACCCGAATATCACTAAGAGTGATTCCCTCACAGGTCAGGTCGCAGGAGTGCCCGGTACATTACCCCCGACACGTAATGCTTTCACACTTGAGTTACGACTTCTTGAACGCGTAGTAGGGGTCAGTGATGAGGAAGTAGAGATCGGTGATATCAAGACCAGTGAGCCTCTGATGCTGAACGTGGGTACTGCTACGACCGTGGGTATTGTAACAAGTGCGCGCGAGATGGTGGCAGAGGTGAAGCTCAAGCGTCCGGTATGTGCGCGAGATGGTGCAATGGTCGCGATTAGCAGACGTATTGGTTCTCGCTGGAGACTTATTGGCGTAGGGGTCATTCAGGCTTGAAGGTAATAATCGATACCAATGGCCTGATGATCCCTGTCCAGTTCAAAGTCGACATATTTGTGGAACTATCCCGCCTTGGATATGACGAGTTCATGGTTCCACAGGCGGTTGTCGATGAACTTCAAATATTAATAAAAAGATACAAAGGTAATCACAAAATGGCTGCAAACGTGGCGCTATCCCTATGTGATCGATGCATGATCCTGGATGCGAAAGGTGTCGCGGACGATGTCATTGTTCAGCTTGCAGAAGATAATGGTGCTGCTGTGTTGACCAATGATGTTGGACTGAGAAGTAGACTGGATCAAAAACACATATCTGTGATACAACTGCGGCAAAAGAACAGATTAGAGATAACAGTGTGATCATGGTTTGTGATGCAGTGCTAATATATATTATGTGATAATATTTGGATTATACACGGTGACTGGAGATTGAGATATGTATAAGAGGATGAAGCTTGGAGACACGGTCCGTGTGGCCCCGAATCTGTTAGGCGAAGATGTAAGGGTAAGTGTAAAGAATGCATTAAAGGAGAAGCTTGAAGGCAGGGTTGATAAAAAGCTTGGCTCAATTGTTGCGGTCACGGATATTGATGAGGTCGGAGAAGGCCATATTCTGGTCGGTGATGGTGCTGTTTATTATGATGTCACGTTCGAAGCCATTGTATTCACGGTACAAATGCAAGAGGTAATTGAAGGCGAAGTTGTAGAGACCGTGGAGTTTGGTGCATTCGTGAGTATCGGTGCAACAGATGGACTTTTACATGTAAGCCAGATAACAGATGATTTCATGTCCTATGATGGGAAGAATGGACGACTGGTATCCAAGACCGGTGGTCGTTCAATTTCAGAAGGGGATATGGTCCGTGTGCGTATTGTTGCGATAAGCATCAATGAAAGGGAACCGAGAGATAGTAAGATCGGTCTCACCATGCGGCAGCATACTCTTGGCAAACTGGAATGGCTGGAAGAAGATCGTAAACCGAAATCAGATCAGGCGGAGTAAATTTCGGAGTGTTAGAACATGGTAGATCAAGTTTGTCGTGAGTGTCACAGGCTGGTCAAGGGTCAGACGTGTCCTGTATGTGGTTCAAGTGACATGAGTTCTGATTGGAGTGGTCTCGTAGTGATAATAGATCCCGAGCGTTCAGTTATAGCGAAGAAGATCGGTGTGGAATTGGCAGATAAGTACGCTTTGAAGGTGCGTTAAGGTTGGGCACAACCATCGTTCTGCCAGAATCCATTCGTCCGTTGTTGAAAAGAACATTCGGTGTGCTGTATTCAGGCATTGGACGGGAAACGGTTTAGAAAGTTTCACAGGATCTGGATAATCCCACAAAACTTATATCGGTGGGTGATGTTACTACCTTTCAGTTGCTCGAATCGAATATCATTCCAGATATCCTGATAGTAGATGACAGAACAAAAAGAGAACCTGCATCCAGTAAGGTCGTAGCCGGCACAAAGCACAAAGGATTTAAGGAGTTAATGGTTAAAAATCCTCCAGGTGCCATATCGGAGGACCTGATCGATGCCATTGGTAATGGTGTCTCATCTGATGGGCGTGTAAGGATATCTGTTAAGGGTGAAGAGGATCTTGCGGCATTACCTGCAATTATGATGGCTCCGGTAGATTCAGTGGTCCTGTATGGTCAACCGGATGAAGGTATGGTATTTGTAAGGATCACCAAGTCCAAAAAAGACGAGATCAGACAATTATTACATCAAATAATCGAAAGACAAGAACATATAGATAAATATATATCACATAAAATATGGAGGAAGTTAGATGGATATTAATATCGTTGAGGATAAGAACAATTCACTTCTCAATAGACGGGAACTGAATTTCAGTGTAGTTTTTGAGGGTCCGACACCTACAAGGAATGATGTCAAGAACAAGTTGGCAGCGATGCTGAATGTACCTCTTGAATTGGTCATCCTTCAGAACATGGATAACAAATTCGGTAAAGAGGAAGCATCTGGATATGTGAAGATCTATGAAGATGCCGAGCGCATGAAGACTGTGGAGAAGGAACACATCCTGAAAAGGAATAAGCTTCCTGAGGCAGAGTCTGCAACCGAAGAGGCAGCATAAGGTGATCTCATGGCAGTAAAAGACTATTATAAGGTCAATGGCGACAATATTGAGAGGCTCAGACAGTTCTGTCCCCGGTGTGGAGATGGAGTGTATCTCGCAGACCACAAGGACAGGCTTACCTGTGGCAAGTGCGGTTATACCGAGTTCAAAAAATAACTGATACTTCTAATAAGGGGTTTCGGTTATACCCCACATTTTTCAAAAATATGAAGACCGGACACATTTCTGAGATGATCTGAATGAATACAGGGTCGATCATATAAATCCCTGATATTCTTTCTCATTTTTTTTGCAGTTAGGTATTTCTGCAGAACGTTTCCCGTACTGTACGGCAATAGTTCCTCAGGTAGTTTGATCAGACTGTGGGGAAGCTCCTCTCGCTCCGTGGTTTTGAAGTGCCAGTTCTATGGTTGTACGCAATTTCGTTTCTTCGAACGGCTTTATGATATATCCGTATGGTTTTGTCGGTTTTGCTTTTTGCATAATTTGATCGTTAGAATATGCTGTAAGGTATATGACAGGGACATCCATTTTTTTGTGTATCTGATTCGCAGCTTCAATACCATCCATCTCCCCCTTTAGCATTATGTCCATCAATATCAGGTCTGGAAAGGTGATCTCTGCTTTGTTGATAGCCTCTTCTCCGGTTGATGCGATGCTGGGGACACGATAGCCCATATTCTTTAGCATCTTCTTTATTCCCAGAGCCACAATGTTCTCGTCTTCTACAATGAGTATCTTTTCACCTGTCACTCTCTCACCTCTGCAGTCTGTTGTATGTGTTCCTCAAATTTGATAGTAAATTGCGTCCCATGTTCCCGGCTGAGCTCAATAGAGCCATATATCTGTTCTACAAGCGTGGTAACAAGTTGCAAACCCAGTGATTCCGTAGCCCGGAAGTCTATCTCTTCAGGAATACCTATTCCATTATCGCTAACGATAAGTGTGAACTCATCCCCTGCACGATCCATTTCAATGTTAATCCTTCCGACCTCACCGTCATTAAATGCGTATTTTAGTGCATTTGAGACAAGTTCATTAATGATGATTCCTAGGGGGATCGCTGTATCCATGCTGAGATATATGTCCTTGACATTAAGTTCGATCGTTACCTTACTGTCCTCTAATACATACGATTGAGATAGGTAGTTGATAAGATTTCTGCTATATTCGGCAAAACCAACGCTTTCCATATCCTCGGACTGGTATAGTTTTTCATGTACCAATGCCATTGTCCTTATACGATTTCGACTGTTCTTGAAAGCATCGATAACATCCTTCTCCATAAACTTTTCTGATTCCAGGTATAGCAATGTGGAGATTACCTGCAGGTTGTTCTTGATACGGTGATGTATCTCCTTCTTGCGGATGTCCTCGACTTTCAACAGCTTTTCTTCCGCTCTTTTACGCTCATTGATATCGACAACGATACCCTGCAGGAGGTCGGCATCACCACTCTCATCACGCCGAATGAATGTCCTTTCATCCACCCACCGCACTTCTCCGGATTTCGTAAGGATCCGATATTCGATATTGAATTCACTGTGTCCTCCCTTCACATTTGTATTAAGTTCGTCTTCGACCTTCTTCAGGTCATCTGGATGGATCATACTGGCATATAGTGTATTATTGGTCATCAGCTCATCTCTGGAATATCCAAATTGGGTGATATTCTTTGATACGAACTCAATGGGCCAATTATTCTCTGTCCTCCATTTGAACACAATTGCAGGACTGTTCTCGATGATCTTTTCCATTTCTTCCTTTAAACGATTCGATTCTTGTAGAGTATCGAGGATCTCGTTCAAGCTTTCTGGTATCTTCCTGAAATCGATATCCACATCCGTATTTGCCCTCAAATCCAATTTACCACTAACGGCATCATCCGAGATATCCTTGAAACCATCCACGATCCTGTTAATGGGTCTCGTAATGGATTCTGATATCAGGAATGCGACACCACCCATGAATATGATCGACATTGCGAAGATGATCATCAATCGTTCCCTCAGAGCAGCGACACCTGCCAGCATCTCGTCCTTCGGTACAACAAGTATAAAAGCAAAATTGGATGTTTGAACAGGTTCATAGAACATCACAGAAATCTCGCCTGTAATTGGATCGACGGTTTCTATATATCCACTACTACCGTTTTTGATCTCATCCGCCATTTTATTGATCTTTGGTATGTCATAATCATAAAGTGTGGTGAATCCCACACTTTCTTTGTTGGTAGGATGGGATATCATTATACCGGAGTTCCCTGTCATGAAGGCGTATCCTGTATCAAAGGCTTTTACCTGATTCATTACATCGTCAAGGTAGTTCAGGGACACGTCCACACCCCCGATGCCAACAAATTGTCCCTCCTTCATTATAGGGGATACAAAACTTATTATGAACACTCCTTCATAGAAATAGGGTTCTGTCACAAAATCCGCTTCAATGGCCTTTGGTACCTGATAGTATTCCAGGCTATCATAATCCAGCAATGGATCAAGGACCAGTTCTCCTGTAAGTTTGTTCCAGTAGGGAATAAATCGTCCAGTGACATCATGCCCGGGTGCATCAATATATTCATTATCCCTCCCATCAAAGGCATTTGCCTCATAACAGACGTAAGTGCCAACCAGATTGGGATTTGTCACAAGCAATTCCCTCAACATATCATTGACCTCTTCCCGGTCTGCAGAATTATATTGACTCATGGATATTGCAATGGTCTTGCCTATAGCATGATCGGTTTTCATATCAGCATCAAATTGGTTTGCATATTTTCTAGCGATCTCAATGGATTGCTGATACGCAAGTTCCTCTTCCTGACTCGTGACCGAGGAGATGATCACAGCTGTGGTGGTCAACAGTACGAATAGAGTTCCAACCAGGATGAATAGCGTAAGTTTTGATCTTAAAGGTAGTTTCTTCCATTCCATGTTGGTGTGCTCACGGTTGTTTCTCTCCTTTTGCCGATCCCATCAAAGATCATCTAATAACCCTGAGATTGTTATGTAATTGTCAATCAGTTCATTGCCCCACCGCAAGGCACTTTCATCGAAGCTCATGACCTTTTTATGATCATATCTGCCTTCATCATTAAAGAAACAGATATAGATAAATCTCTCTGTCAGAGTAATTGTCAATTTCATCTCATCATCACAGATGTAGATCTTTGTATTCTCCGAATCCATCATGGTTTGCAGTTCGTTGTAACAGTTCTCTTTCATCCGTTCAAAAACCGGCCGTGTCAGAATAAGTTCCAGATCAGCTCCTCGCTGTGAAAGTTCTGAATATAGTGATGGATACAGTGGATGGAAGTAGGATATGAATGATCTCACATGATGTGACCGTTTAAGATTTTCAGTAAACTCGAGGGGAAGATCAAACAAGTGATTTACATCAGGATCTATAACCATACATTCGCCAAGTTCACCGAGCCTGCATGCCAGTTCATCGGGTATTGTTGTCAGATCCCTGCTTGCCCAATACTCATTGTTCTCTTCGAGCACACCGAGCGTCCTCAATAAAGGCATCATGTTCCTAACCGTTATTCTGCCAATACTCGATAGTCTATAGCTCCCATCTTCTTTATGATTGATAATAAGGTTCTGCTCTTTGAGTTTATTGATCTGCGGCATCATCGATTTTGATGTTACATTAAGAGATGTTTTGATCTGGTCGATATTTCTTGGTCCTTCCATCAACAATAAAAGTAGTCTTTGTCTCTTATCAGATAGCCAGATAGTATCACTTAATGAAAATCGCATTTGTTCACCTTGCTATTGTTGTAACTTATATATTATTAGATTATGGTTTAATTTTGATGATCGATGTTGATTTATTTGCTATAATCATGCTGTTGGCACAACAATAACGTTGAAATTTTTAACACAACCAAAAAATACAACACCTTCGGAATCGCGTGCACATTAAGTTTATCCCATCACCATTGAAATACCCCTGTGCTTTATGAATATCCAATGTGAGTTATGCTATATACGATTTATGCATTTCGTTTTAACGTGGCAATGGATGATAAGGGACTTTTCCATTGTGGAAAGGAGGCTATAACACGGCAAACGAAGACTTATATAAAGAACTATCCGATGCGGTAGTAAGCTGCAAGAAGGACAAAGTCCTGGCAGCTGTAGAGAATGCACGAGGCAAACTGGATGCACCAGAT
>JAIOTO010000075.1 GCA_021106765.1 Methanosarcinaceae archaeon | reverse complement strand
ACCTTTGATGGCATCCTCCTGAAGAACTGCATTCCGGTAAGGCCCTCCTTTGGCGGTATCATGCAGATGGCCGACGGTGTACCTCAGGGCTTCCTGGATCTCATCTCATACACCGGTACGTCTATTGACCCGATCAAGGTTTTCATGATGCGTCAGGCAACGTCAGTTCTGGATGTACTCGATTCCGGGAACGGTACCATACTCGCAAATGTACGCAATATTCCCACTTCATCAGTTGAAAGGGCACAGGCTGTCATGGAACGGACCGCTTCTTATGATATCGGGGGATTGATGATGATAGGTGAGCCCGGGGAGAATGTGCTGGGATCCCCCGTCGATGTGGGGATGTCAGGAGTACTGGTGTCTGTGGGAGTAAATGCCATAGCTGCTGTAGAGGAGGCGGGTATCGAGGTGGACACGGATCCGGTTTCCACGGTCATGCGATACGAGAACATGCGTAAGGGTTGAAATGTTTATATTATCTGCACCTTTTTCTTCAGGATCTGGATCCCAAAGCACAACTCAATCATATATTCAAAAAAAGTAAAAAAGTTAAACCTTCATCACACTGGATGAAGGTCCAATTTGAATTTTCAGTCTGCAAGCAATATCCTTGCGATGTCATCACCAACATCGGAAGTACCATCTGATCCACCCATGTCGTAGGTCTGGACCTTTGCTTCCAGGATGTTTTGCTCGATGGAGGATACAATGGAATCTGCGGCTTCTTTCTCACCGAGTTGTTCAATGAGCATTGCACCGGCCCAGATAGTTGCTATGGGGTTGACCTTGTTCTGGCCCTTGTACTTTGGTGCAGAACCATGGATGGGCTCGAACATGCTCGTACCATTCGGGTTGATGTTCCCTCCAGGCGCGAGTCCGAGACCGCCCTGTACCATTGCACCCAGGTCAGTGATGATGTCCCCGAACATGTTAGGGGTCACAACAACATCGAACCATTCCGGGTTCTTGACGAACCACATGGTAATAGCATCAACGAAGTTGAAGTCTGTCTTGACACCAGGGTGATCTGCAGCGATTGCGTTGAACTCCTCTCTCCAGAATCCATAGATGTCAGAGAGTACGTTGGCCTTGTCAACTGAGGACACATGCTTGCCTCGACCCTCTGCCAGGTCGAAGGAATATTCCATGACCCTCTGTGTACCTTCCTTTGAGATCATGCCGATCTGGTAGGCTATCTCCTCACTTTCAGTCTCGATGTCAAGTCCGAACTTTGCAGAGTACATTGTCCTCGAGACCTCAAGCAGGTCCTTGCTAGTTCCTTTTTTTGCCCGTCCACCGATGCCGATATAGAAGTCCTCTGTGTTTTCCCTGACAACAACGAAATCAACATCTTTCGGGGTCTTATTCTTGAGAGGGCACCATACGCCTTCCAAAAGTTTGATCGGGCGCAGGTTGATGTACTGGTCAAAGTAGAAGCGAGCTGCCAACAGGATCCCTTTCTCAAGGATCCCTGGTGCTATCCGGTCATCTCCGATGGAACCCAGGTAGATTGCCTCATAGTCAGAGAGTTCAGCAAGGCTGTCCTCTGAGATCAGCTCCCCCGTTTCCAGGTAATGGTCTGCACCATGTGGGTACTCTATCCATTCAACATCGAAACCGAACCGTTCCCCAGCAGCATCGATCACTTTCTTTCCTTCTGCAATGATCTCGGGTCCAATTCCGTCACCCGGTATTACTGGGATCTTATATTGTGTCATGATCTTTTTCTCCTTTCCCTCATGCAATGAGTTTTCTGGTATATTCTATCAGTCCACCGGCATCCATGATCCCACGAACGAACTCAGGGAGTGGGTTTGCCTGGTATGTCTCACCCTTTGTGATATTATTGATCGTACCGTTTGCAAGGTCTATGTCGAGCTCGTCACCCTCGTCGATCCTGTCGGTATCAGGGCATTCAAGCAGTGCCACGCCTATATTGATAGCATTCCTAAAGAAGATCCGTGCAAAGGACTTTGCGATCACGCAGCTTATCTCTGTACCCTTGAGGGCTATGGGTGCGTGTTCTCTGGATGAGCCACATCCAAAGTTGTTGCCAGCAACGATCATGTCGTTTTTCTTTACATTCCCGGCAAAATCAGGGCGTACACCTTCGAAGATGTGATGTGCGAGTTCCTCAGGTGTGTTCAACACAAGGTACCTTCCCGGGATGACCGCATCTGTGTCAACATCATCTCCGAATTTCCAGACATTTCCTTTCATTATCAATCACCGATGATCAGGTTATGATCAGATTATCATCTGATCGCATCAAATTATATCCTCTACTATATCAGAGCCATTAAATGTTTTGCTTAAAATACGTTTATATTATATCATTGTTCGCCTGACGAAGATATCCAGGTCCAGTGGTCTTCCATCAATATGGACATGTGGGCTGGTAACAACGCCATCAAGATGCAGGTCTACGGATATATCCCCGCCAAAGGAGGTATTGTCGCCAAGGGCCACATGCACGGTCCCTCCGACCTTCTCATCCTCAAGAATGGACCCGGTGATCGACGCTGCCGGATTGATACCAATGCCCAGTTCAGCGATGTTCCTGGCTTCCGGTCCGGCCCGATCGATCATTTGCTTTAGTTCATCTGCCCTGGGTCCATTGATATCAGTTGCATATCCGTCTTTGATATCGATGATCAGGGGATCGTCCAGCAATCCGAGGCCTGCCATCGAACCATCGATCACCAGCCGTCCATTGGCATTGTGCGGTGCGATACATACTTCTCCGGCAGGCAGGTTCGTGAATGAACCGGGTGCGGTACACATTCCCGTATCGGCCATCCACTGTCCGTTTAGAACATCAAGCTCCAGGTCCGTGCCCAGTTCGGTCGTGATATGGATCGTCGTTGTATCGGAAAGTGCTTCAAGCAACCCTTCAGCGGCCGCATCAATTACCTGATGGTCTGCTGTCAGACCGCCGGCTGTCATCATACGGGTGGTGATGCCCGGCATGGTCGCGATCCTCGCACCCGCATCACAAGCTCGCCGCCGGGCTTTTGTATGAGTAAGGGAGCGTGAGGTTGGTGCAAGGACCACATCCGCACGGCGCATAGCCTCGGCTACGATACTGCTCGGCTCCTCGCCATGCTGGCCTCGTGGTTCCATCATAATGAGCAAAGTCTCACACCCCACATCAACTGCTGCATTGTACAGTGCGCCGGAGATCTCAGGATCTATGCCTGTATCCGTGACAACGAGTACGGTCTCATTGTCTTTCGTACCCATACAGGTACATATTACCATATCTGCACTTTCCCTGATCTTCATTGGTCTGCCTCCTGTCTAAGGGCACTGGGCTCATTGCCACCGTGCCAGCTAAGTCTTGGTCTCATTCTGACTATGTGTGCGGTCTCGGAAGTATCATCAACGATAAACGCAATTCCGCGTTCGGATCCCATTTTCTTGATGGATTCACCAATATCCTCTTTCATGTATGTCGGCCGGATGGCTTCCAGTGCCTCGATATCGTCCCTGGACGTGAGGCGGTGGCAGATCACCATGTCGGATTGGGATATGACATCCGGATGGATCGCCGAGGGGCGCTGGGTTGCCAGGATGATGGAAAGGCCTGGCTGGCGGCCTTGACGTATCCATTCATTGATCAGGACATCGGATGCAAGGGTGTTATCCCCTGCCGGCACAAAGAGATGTGCCTCGTCTATGAAGAGCCAGACCATGGGCAGTCCCTTCTCAACATCCATATCTCCCATACTCATTCGCTCGTAGGAACGCCGTGCTTCCAGGCGTCTGGCATATATATCTCTGGCAATGATGCTGACAACGGCAGAGCGCACTGTCCTGTTCTCGATGGTGCTCACATCCAGCACGGCTGGTTTTCCGCCTGCCAGTTCTGTGATCGGTGTCCCCTCCCTGTGAAAGACTCCCCACGATACAGCGGTCCTGAAATAGTTCTCAGCAGCACTTTTCACCAGGGTATCCGAGCGTTCGTCCTCCCTGATAGTGTCCATTATGTCATCGAATGCAAAGAGATCGTGGGAGCGTTTCAGTTCATCGATGATCCGTATCAGGAGCACTCCCAGTGGTGAGACCTCATCCACATTGAACAATCGGCACCATCCATAACCGTCCATGTGTGATACGGGAATAGCAAAAGGTATTGCATTGATATGGCGGTCCCGGTATTCATTGATCATTGAAGCGGGAACGAACACATCGATATCGAATCCGTGTGGTTCCAGTCCCCATTGCTGTAGCAGTTTTGTTTCCTCTGTATTCTTATGTGATAGTGTCCAGAAGATCCCCATGGTGTCGATGATCAGGGGCGTGATATTCTCCCGGATACCAGGTGGCAGGAGGGAGAGCTCCTCGACCAGTGTGCCCATGGTATAGGATTTTCCGTACCCGCGCTTACCACAGATCAGGATCGCATGGGGTCGGAGTGCATCCATTGCTACGTGTGCGCCGGTGGAACTGTCCAGGGCCAGGTATCGTCCCAGATGTAGTATCCCTGTCTCGTCCGCGTCCTGTCGACCCAGAACATAACGTTTTTTCACAACTCCTGCAGTAAAATGTCTGTCCATATCATCCATTGTGTGTGAATCATTGAAGCAAATATATATGCGTTTGTATCAGTTTATAGTATGTGTAATAATGTCTCTTCCACAATCCTCCCATATGACCCGGGACACGGTATCTTTATGGCTACCGCTTCGAAAGTTTGTTCATATAAGCGGTGCTCTTGTTCCATTCATAGCTATCTTTGCGGGCAGGACCCTCGCGATCCAGCTACTCATCGCCTGTATTCTCCTCTTTCTGACTTTGGAACTCGTCAGGCCAAAGGCACAACATCATCCGATCGTCCATGCCCTCTGGCGCGGTGAAGAGTCCAGGGCAATTGCCATTGATCCTCTGGTGTACTTCCTCTCTATTCTCAGCCTATTGATACTTGCGTCATGGGTGGATGAGGGCATATGCTATGCATCTATCATTGTCCTGACCCTGGGTGACGGATTCTCCACCATCGTGGGAGTTCACGGGAAGATGTGCTTGTGGGGTAGCTCCAAGACGATCGAGGGCACCGTTGCCGGCATAATTATAGCAGCTCTGGTCGGATTTTATTTTGCAGGTTTTCTCGCCGTGATCGGAAGTGTTGTCGGGATGATCGCAGAGGCACGGTCAAGCCAGTATGACAATCTCACAGTACCCGTGACGGCCCTGCTCGCAATGCTCATTGTACAGATGGCGACAGGTATGATCTGAATGTGGTGCTCCGAGCACCAGCGAGATGGATGCGCTCTCCCGAGCGCGACTCGGCTTCAGGGGGTGATCAGGAAAGGATCTCTTCGAGTCGATCCATTGATCTGGCGAGTTTGATCTCCTGTGCGATCCGTTTTCCCGTGGACAGGTTTGGTTCAACAAAGTCCGAGTATGGTGAGCCAGAGGTAAAGAGATTGGTGCCAGCAACTATGCGTGCAGATATCTCGAAGACCTTGATCTCAAGCTGGTCGGTGAACACTGTCTCGAGGCAGAAGGGACCGATCATGCCATCAAACAGTTTAAGGGACTGTTCGACCACCTTTTCTCCAATAGAGAATATGAGTGGAAGCAGTGATTCCCGGGCAACAAGGGGAATGTTGCCTGTGACTACATAGGTGGGGACGATACCAGCATTCTCAAGTTCATTGGGAGAACCAAGTCTGAAGATCTCATCGGCATTGGATTCGACCCTGCGGTCCATGCTGAGCATTTCCAGAGTTCCGTTGCTGAGCTTATACCCTTCCGTTTTCAATGGGGAGTAGAAGAAATGCAGGTAGTACCTGGTGCCCACGATGAACTCCTGTATCGTGTATTTTTCATTCTCATCCACGCTCCGCAGGAATTCTTCATGGGTCTTTGCAACAAAGAAGCCACGGCCACCCTTTGCTCCATGGTATTTTACCATTACAGGGCCGTCGATATCCTCAGGTTCGACCTGTTTGGGCATGTGGAGACCCGCACTTTCAAGCCACACTCGCTCCTTGTCGCGGTCGGACTCCCATTCAAGGACGGCCCGGTTACCAAAGGTGGGGACCGGGAACTCTGCGAAGTTCTTCGTACCCATATATTCCACAAAAGAACCGTGTGGGATGACAATGGCGTTCTTCCGGACAAGTTCCTCGGCAATGCTGGGCATATCCTGGTAACTGTCAACAATGATATATTCATCGGGTTTTGCTTTTGGGTACGCATCATAAAAACGCGGAGGTTGGCCTACACAGATCCCGATAGTTCTGAATCCTTCCTTGCGTGCCCCATCAAATATCTGGAGACTCGAGTGAGAACAGACTGTTGCGATCGTCAGTTCATCGGTATTGTAGCCCCGGAGGATATCGGAGATCTGTTGTTTTGTTATCATGGTATCGCCTCAAAAGTTACAATAGATTGTATTGGCGGTTCTTTAAGTTTACGGCCATATGGGTCCCAGGACAAAAATATTCGATCTAAATCCCATAACTTTGCAATTTTCATCAGTAAGTTTTATGCTACGGATATAAAAGTCATAGGAGATGCTGTCTGACAATATCCCCTGGTATAGTATATCTGTCATAAACTATACATTGCATGGTAAAAATGAAAAAAAGGAGCAATGCCTCGGAAAAGGCAAATGCTTCACTCACTTATGACATCTGCTGTCTTGGGGTAATCACCTTTGAAATCGAGTTTTCCGTCAGATATCTCCAGAGTTTCAATATTAAGCTCCGGCATCTTTGCAAGCTGAGAGTTTATCATGTTCTCAAGTTCCTGCGTTCCCTGTTCAGTACTACTTTCCGGAAGTGGAAGAAGTCCTACCTTTGCACTGTTTAGGTCTATTTTGATACTATTGTCACTTGCCTTTGAAATACTTCCCTCTGCATATACAGGTCCCTTGAAGTCATAACCCATATCATTGAGGTCAATGTAAGCTGACATTTCAGCCTGGTTGTTATCGCCGAGTTTTATCTGTATGTCTTTAAGTGGACCTTCATTATTCGTAGCCTGCAGGTATGAGCTCAGGTCAGAGCTTGAAAGGCTTAGATCCATTGGAGACGTATCAGAATAGACTATGTTACTGGTCAACTGATAATCTGAAACAGGATCCTTAAAGTCCATGCCCTGTTCTTCAATAATATTGTCGAATAATATCGGATCAACTTCCACACCAAGGTCCACCGGTTTATCCGTGCCTAGTATTTCGGTCAGTGCAGGAATATAGACCATTCCTGAAGCTGCTACGATCGTAAGTAGACCTACTACAACTACGCCAACAACTGCTATAATTATATTCAGATTACCGCTTGCATTATTTTTCTTTAGGATACTTGTTTTATCTGGCACAAGAATCAACCTCTCGCTTATGAATATAATTATATATAATTAATGGGCTTAAAAAACTTGTGATGGAATTCCATTTGTTAAGCCCATCATTCATCTATAAACCGCTGCGGTTTGACATTTACATCTCGTAATTGGCTTAACAGCTTTGGAAGGATCCCACTTTATACGTTCTCCTATTACGTCAGTGAACTACTATCCATTAAAATGGGTCGTCTTCTTGCTCCAATACTGATAAAATGTGTCATTTGATCGGTTTCAATAATATTAAAAATAACAAATTAAAATGTGATGTGCCTTATTCCAGCAGATTTAAGGTTCGAACGTATTCGAACATTACAGAAATCTTATCAATAAATACCCGAATATCATGTACCATGGAAAATGGTGATTACAATTCGGAGAAGGTGCTTATCCTTCCATTGAACGAGGATTCGAAGAAGATCACACAGGCGCTTTCCAATGAAAAATCCCTGAAGATCCTGGAGCTTCTGGCTCAGGATCCCATGTCGGCAACGGAAATTGCCAGTTCACTGGGTATGCCGCTGACTACGATCAAGTATAATCTCGATGGTCTTATAGACACCGATCTGATACATGTCAAAGATACAAAATGGAGTAAGAAGGGTAGGCAGATCAAGATATACGAGCCGGTACAAAAACTAATAGTTGTGGTTCCGGGAAGCAGCAACAAGGACCGTTCCTCGATAATGGGAATGCTGAAAAAGTATCTTGGTATGGCTGCAGGAGCGATCTTTGCGGCATCGGGGATAGAGTACCTTTCACGTGTATCCATGTTCGGTCTGGAACAGATGCCCTCTTCCAGGATGGTTGCCGCAGATATCCCGATGGATGACGGAGGACCCCTGCTGTATGAGTCAACAGCATCCGTTGCCAATGACACAATGGAGGGAATGCCCATAATTGCAGAAGAATCTATGAACAAACTATCCATTGCTGCAGAGGATACCATGAACGGGACAACTGTCTCTGTGGCGGATAGTGGTCAAAACCTGTCCACAATGGAGCTGGGCCAGATGGCCGAGCCTGCTTCCGGGTTGCTGTCACATGACATATTATCCCATTTCAGTGTATGGTTCCTGCTGGGGTGTATGTTTGTGATCATGGTTCTATGTATACGGGAAGTGTATTATAGAAAAAGGTCCTAAACGGCTGTGAGTGAACCGCATGAGAGTTGCGTTAAAACTTGCATATATCGGATCCGCGTACTATGGTTCGCAGGTTCAGTCAGATGTGACAACGGTAGAGGGAGAGGTCTTCAGGGCGCTTCGGAAGCTCGGGATCATGGACGATCCGAGGTCTGCTAATTTCACAAGTTCAGGGCGTACCGATGCCGGCGTTCACGCCATGGGGCAGGTGGTAGCCTTTGACACCGATAAACCGAACCTTTCGATCCCCCGCGTGATCAATAATGAACTTCCGAACTCGATCTGGGCATGGTCGCATGCGCTGGTCCCGGACGGTTTCGATCCCCGCAGGCATGCAACGAGTCGTACCTATCGTTATGTCCTGCATGCCGAGCAGCACGACATTTCCCTGATACGCTCGGCATCGAAGCTCCTGTTGGGCACACACGATTTTGCGAACTTCTGCACACCGAACAATGATAAGATCACTGTGCGTACTGTCAACAGGATCGATGTGCGAGTCAATGGAAACCTGATCAAGATCGACATCGAGGCGAAGACATTCCTCTGGAAGATGGTACGTAAGGTAGTGACCGCTCTGGTTATGATAGGTAGTGGCGTGCGTGACCTGGACTGGTTCAAACAGATGCTGGATCCCGAATCTTATGAAGAGGGCCTTGAACCGGCTCCTGCCTATGGCCTGACACTCATGGATGTGCAATACCAGCAATCGCTGGAATGGGTGGATGATGGGTATGCGATACACCGGGCGAATGGACATGTGGAGGAGTATTTGGTGTATCATCGGGTGATGGGTGAGGTAATGGGGCAGTTCATGATAAAAGATCAGCATGGTACATCAGATTAAGATCAACGACCCGATGATCAATTATGATCATATGCAGCGGCTCCAGCGACATATGATATAAGTGCAACAGGGCGCCATACCATTTCCTTTATATCAGCCATAATAACGAAATAACTATACATATATGACTCCCACAGATCATCCGATCAAGCGCCAGCTTTACGTCCTATCCATCTCAAAGCTTTTCAAGGACATTGCTACCGGAATGCTGGTGTTCATAATTCCTTTGTACGTTGTGAACATGGATTCCCTGATACTACAGGATATGCCGACTGTTCTCAAAGCAGGACTTGCAACAACTGTATTCGGTCTGGCGAACTCCTTGTCCCAGCCGTATATGGGAAGACTGAGCGAGCGACTTGACAGAAGAAAGGTCTTCCTTATAATTGGTTACATAGTATTTGCAATCATTTGTTACATCTATGCCATTTCAGGGTACTTTGAATCTATACTTTTTTTCAGAATAGTCCAGGGAATTGCAATAGGTGCGACAATTCCGGCGGTCATTACCATGGTCACGCACCTTTCCACTTCAACTGTTAGGGGACAGGCAATAGGTATCTACTCTACTCTCCGTGGTGCAGCTTTTGGGATCGGTTCAATGGTTGGCGGTGCTGTTGTGACCTACTATGGGTACGTTGCCGGATTTTACATCAGTGCAGCGCTTGTTCTGTTAAGTTCTATCCTCATTATCCTCTTTGTGGAAGAAACAAAATTACCTGATACCAACACCCCGGCTGTTCCTTCAACTATTGAACCTTTCACCATCAAGATACTCGCCATTGCTATGTTCATGATGCTTGTAGGCATAATGCTCATATTTTCCCTTCTCCCTGCCTATCAGATAAGACTTGAAGCAAGCGAGTTCCTGCTTGGTGTAGCAATATCTGCCTACGTGATATCAAGGATAATATTCCAGATTCCCATAGGCATCCTTTCGGACAGGTTCGGAAGAAAGATTCCCATACTCGCAGGCATCTTCTTCAATGCCTTAATAGTCTATAACCTCGGACATGTGGATGATGTGAACTCACTGATCTTCCTGAGGTTGCTACAAGGTATAGCTATGGCCGCAGTTGAGACGCCCCTGTTAGCACTTGCAGTGGAACTATCAGGAGAGCAAAATGTCAGTAGCAAGATCAGCATCATAACCAGCGCACAGGCAGCAGGAGTTGCAATAGGGCCTTTGATAGGCGGGATTTTTGGAGGTTATGTTAGCTTTGAAGCACCATTTTACATCAGCAGTTTGTTGATATTTCTATCAGGAGTTTTGGTTTGGTTTGCATTAAGGAAGAATACTGAAATCCACTAAAAGATCCTTGTACACTCTCAAATATATCTTAAAATTTCTCACAGCCAGTGGATTGACAGGCACATTTTCTGTTACCTGCATATTCAACCCCTGTTCATTTTCTTGCAATCACGGTTATCCAGTTATTTTCGGGCATCTCATCGATCTCAACAGAAAAGAAACCTGCACTTCCAAGCAAATCTCTGTAATCCTGAGGTGAGAAAAGATTCATTCCCTCCACTTCATTGAAAGGTGAGTTTCTGTCCCCAAAGTCACTATGTTCATACATCTCATTGACTATCAGAAGCCTGCCACCATCTTTGAGCAAACGTCTGATCCCTTTGAGGTCCTCTATGATATCCGGCCAGAAATAGCATGTCTCAAAAGCTGTGACAATATCGAACATGGCATCAGGGAACGGCAACTCTGAAACCGAAGAATGCATTATGGTCACATGTTCACTGTTAACTGAATCCCCGTTCAGCTCGATAGCAAGATCGACCATCTCATCGGAATGATCAATACCATAAACTTTACCATACTCCACCATGTCTGCAAGTATACTTACAGCACGTCCACCGCCGCATCCAACGTCAAGTATCCAAGAATCCATCTCAATGGATATATGATCGATCCCCCATTTCCACAGTTCATAATGATGCTCGTTCATCTCAAGACCCACATCTCTTCCTTCTTTCCCTGAAGGGTTTGCATGAATTCTCACAACTTCCTCGATATCCAATCACATCAGCCCCTTATAACCCAAGTTGACAGTTTAAACAAATTCATATACAATTTGTGAATTGAGCCAGTGTATGTACAGCAATGTTTGCTTCGCTCGTTCATTCCTTGTACAGCACCGCGATCAGTCGGGTCAGGCTCCTATGCACCCGTTGCACATATTCCTTCCTGATCACAAACCCGGCATTCAGTGCATACTCTTCCACCGGCATCTCAGAGACCACGATGGCAGTGCCTTCCCTGGCGAGAACCCGGTACATTTCGGTAAAGGATGCCTCGTACAGGTGGTGCAGCGACTCTGCTTCGATCCTGGCAGAGCGACCGTAGGGCGGGTCAGTGATGATGGCATCCACACATTCGTCCACCAGCGGTACCTGGCAGGCATCGCCAATGATAAGTGAATGATCTGTATCGAACCACTCAAGGTTCATCTGTGCACCGGTAAGGATCTTTGCTCGTACCTCCAGTCCGATGGTGCTGGCGCCGATCAATCCTGCTTCCAATAGCATCCCGGCAGTGCCGCAGAACGGGTCAAAGACGACATTTTCCGATCTGATCCCTGCAATATTCGTCAGTGCACGGGCGACACGGGGCATCAGCACACCTGGATAGAAGAACGGCTTTTTGTGAGGTGCACGGGCTTCGTAGGCACTCCGGTCAATGGATGCAATGATCGAACCGAACACACATTGCTCAGACAGTATCAGACGGAACACCACATCCGCATTCTTCAGGTCTGCACTGAAACCTTTACGATAGATGCTGCCGCCTACCCTGCCCTCAAGCTGTGCACTGTTGATGTTCGTATGATGCTTGATCCGCTTGGCTCTGACAACATAGGTCTTACCTGTAGTGATGTGACCTGTGATACTGGTGCTCTCTACCATATCACGGATAGTGTCAGGGTCAGTTGGACAGATACCCGCCACCTTCAGTACATGGTGACACATCGCAAGTCTGTCCGCGATCGAGCGTAGTTGTTCATCCACTTGGGCAGTCTCACCCAAGATGTCCACCACAAGACACTGGTCAAAGAAAACATGCTCAGAATAATCCATTCCTTCCACATCCAGACAGGCAAGAGCCTCGGCTCTGGGTATCTGTTCATGCTCTCCGGACAGTTCGAATGCGTACAACATGATGTGGTAGGCTCAATAACAAGTGGGCAGAGGCATCTGATCAGAACATGCGCTCAAGAGCATCTCGTGCGGTCATCCCTTCCTCGATCCCAAGTTTCCGCGCAGCTTCGGTGGCATCATTGATCGGTGCATTCAGGACATCCTCAAAGCTGTTGACCCCGCTTACGCGGACAGCAACATCCTCCAGTTTCTGTGCTATCTCGATATTCAGGTATCCGCACATGACAAAGCCCCTGTCCGCTTTGATCACAAGGAGCGCAGCATGCTGCATCTCAAATTTCAGTCCCAGGGCGGTTCCATTCTCAAGAGGTATCTGTTCGACTATCATATACTCACACATTTCTTCAATTCAGATTCAAATTTTGGTTGACATGGAAACTGACATCTCCAAATGTGACGGTGATCGATCCCTCACTACCAAATATCCCTTTGATAGCTGTCAGATCATTTCCAGACACACGGCTCTGGTTCTCCAATCCATGGCTTGTACGTATCTGTACATCATCAGGAATGGCAATGGTCACATTGCTCCAGGGCTCTCCCCGGAAACTGATGTTCGCACCCTCTACGAACGGGGAGGTGTCAAAAGAATACTCGATCCGGTAGGTATTGCCTATGGGATCGGACTTTGTGGTTCGTCCCAGGACATCGTTTGAGATATCTGCATCCACATCGGTGATACGGATCCCTTTTGATGATCTGTCTATCTCCACGTCCATCTCTTTGATGATGGCTTTGTGTAGTTTCTGGCGTGTGGCGTAATCGATCTTCAGTACTTCCCAGGCACTGACATATGTATCGTTGTTACCGATCCCACTGTCGATATAGTTTCGATAGAGAAGGGAAGCCGTATCCCTGTATTCCTCCTCGTACGTCCAGGTCATCCCGTTGTCGCGCACGGTAATGTTGTTCTCCCAGTTAACATCAGCACATGCCGGTACTGCCAGCAGGAACAGCGTGATCATGACTATCAGGGAGATCAACATGTGTCTCAGTAGGTATCTCACGTTCTTCTCCATTTGTTATTGTGTGGTGATCTCACATCCATCATCCGTGACGATAATCGTATGCTCTGCCTGTGACACAAGACCGCCACTAACCTCTTGCAGTACCGGATATGAGGTGATAACACCCGATCGTTCAAGTTGCATCAGGGACAGGTCCAGTTTATCGGACGTAAGCCACCGTTTTGCGAATGGCAATGTTTTGTATTGCTCGAGTTCCTTCAGGAGTTTCCTGGCAGCAGGCATGCGTACTGGTCTATCACTGATCATATGATATATCTGTGCCCACGAACCATCTGCGATCTTGCCGACCCCATCGGTAGCGAAGGGCTCAATGGCAATAATATCTCCCTGATTGAGGATCGTACCTTGCCCGATATGCCGGTTCGGGATGCTTGGAGGGGTATGGGTCATGTACTGTGCCAGCCCGTGGCCTGTCAGGTTCACGATAGGTTTGAGATCATAGCCGTTGATCGTATCCTCGATCACAGCACCCAGTTTTGCGGTATCCACTCCGCTTTTGACTATATCGATCGCAGCGTACAGAGCCTCCTCCGAGGCCTTCACAAGGTCCTGGTTATTACCGGTCAGGTCCACGGAGATAGCAGAATCTGCGATATATCCATCCACATGTACCCCGAGGTCCAGTTTCACTACATCTTTGCCAAAGATCGTCTCATCACCCGCGGAGGGCGTGGCGTGCGCAGCCTCCTCGTTCCGTGATATATTACAGGGGAATGCAGGCATCCCTCCAAGTTCAATGGTCTTCTGTTCAACGAATTCGGCAACGTTCAGAAGACTGGCTCCTACCTTGATCTTGTCCTTTGCTTCCTCCCGTACTGTTGATAGGATCTCGCCAGCCTGCACATATTTTGTAATGATCTCTTCTATTTCCTGGATCTTATCTGCCATGGGTATACTCCTTCATGGATAGTTTACAATAATTAAGATTTTAGTCTGATAATACAAAGTTCTTTTCAAAATGGTTCAGATTCTCACAACCGTCGATGGTCACGACAACCAGGTCCTCCATGCGCACTCCTCCCACATCAGGGTAGTAGAGTCCGGGTTCGATGGTGATCACATATCCTTCTTTCAGTGCAATATCATTGTTGCCCACGTTGGGGAATTCATGTATGTCCAATCCGACACCGTGTCCGGTGGAATGGATGAACCCTACCTGCGAGTTGTTACGGGGGGTATCATATCCCCGTTTTTCCAGCACATCGCAGACAGCACTATGCACCTCTCCACACGTTACACCCGGGCGGACCATTTCCAATCCCGCCTCCTGTGCTGCCACTACGGCTTCGTACATATCCTTAAGCTTATCGGATGCCTCACCCACGATCACTGTGCGAGTCATGTCCGCATAGTATCGGTTTGTCTTGCTGCGCGGGAAGATATCGATCACGATGGGCTCATTGACCCGCAGTGCTCCTTCTCCTTCCCAATGTGGATCAGCTGATCCCTTACCGCATGCAACAATGGTACTTTCTGCCTCACAACCATAGTCCAGCAGGCGATATTCGATCATTGTACGTATGTGCTGGGCTGTAAGTTCCTCCTCCTCCTCCTCCTTTTTGAAGAGTACTCCATCCTTCACATCAGCATTGGATATCATCTCGATGGCAGCACTCATAGCCTGCTCACAGGCATACTGAACCGTCCGGATGTTCTCTATCTCAACCTCAGATTTCTGTGCACGTATCTCTTGTAAGGGGCTTCGTATGGGCGTGACCGTGAATCCTCTCTCCTTCAGAGTCTGGGCAGTGTAGTGCGGAAAATCATAGGGTACCAGTACTCTCCTGACGTTCTCCTGCTGTAGCAGTTCCGCCAGAGTTTCGCAGTAGGCAAGACTCCCATCCTTTGTTGCCTTCAATTTTGTGCGATACTCGTAATTCTCCAAGGTACGTATCTCCCTGACCCTGGATTCCAGTTTGGCCCGTCCCTGTTCCATGTCAGAGACCAGAAGGATCTCTGTTTTGTCCTTTGTCTGGACATAGGTGAAGGGATCCGGGGTGAGAAAATGTGTTGAAAAATACATATCCGCATCGTTGGAATTACCATTCATCAGGAAGGCATCCGAGTTGTTCTTTTGTAGGATATTGTTGACGGCAGTGATTATGTTCTCATTGTCCATATTAGCTGAATTGGTTTTACTACTACATTAAGCTTACAGAGAAGACAAGAAATTACAGGGGCTATTATACCTATTATAGTATCATACGGATCATAAAAAAGGCCCCATTCAGGTAGTACTGAATGGGAATGTTTCAAACCGAATTTGTAAGTTCATATATTCTGTTCAGCCCTGTCCGTGCGGACAATGCTGTACAGATGACCATCAATGATCTGCCCGTCAGCTCCCATCTGGATCGAAAAGAGCAGAGGCGAGGAGTCATCTGTACCGGGCTGCAGGTAGGCGAGTGTTCTGTCCTTCATATTCCTTTTCCTGTGGATAATATGTTCATTCTCCACGGTTGTATGCATGCCCCGGGTATAAGCGATACATCCGGGTCCTGAACACATGGCCATGCCTGTCAAAGACTGTGGAAAAAGCGACTGCTGGATCTACGGTTCCTGTTTCCTGTTTGTATAGTATTATTTGTGACATCGTGTCTCCCCTATATATTATCTATCTTTGTGTGACCATCTGATACCTGTCGGCCACTGTGGCCGAGTATACCAGATTTCTGTCCTCAGGGAAGGATTAGCTGTCTATGTATTTATAGTATGGGAACTGGGTAACTAATGTTATCTATATGGCTAATATCAGGTTATTTATCGATCCGGTTGCTTTTCAGGAGATGATATGACGGTCATTTGTGCTTCAATCGCTCAACGTCTGCCTCGACCATCATTGATACCAGTTCTTCAAACCGAACATTTGGCTCCCATCCAAGTACATCTCTGGCCTTCGTTGCATCGCCCAGAAGCAATTGCACCTCTGCAGGTCTCACAAACTTTGGATCAATAACCACATACTTTTCCCAGTCAAGTCCAAGACTAGAGAACGTCAGTTCTACAAACTCCCGCACGGAATGCGTTTCACCCGTGGAGACCACATAATCGTCTGGCGTATCATGTTGTAGCATGCGCCACATTGCATCAACGTAATCCCCCGCAAATCCCCAGTCACGCATTGCGTCAAGGTTGCCGAGCCGAAGTTCAGAAGAAAGTCCATGATATATCCGTGCAGCCTCATTTGTGATCTTTTTGGTCACAAACTCGATCCCACGTCGAGGAGATTCATGGTTGAACAGGATCCCATTGCTGATATGCATGTCATAGCTTTCACGGTAATTTACACATGCCCAGTATCCATATACCTTCGCAACGCCATAAGGACTTCGTGGGTGGAACTTTGTCTGCTCTGTCTGGGGTGTGTCCTGCACCTTGCCGAACATTTCACTTGAGGATGCCTGGTATAGGTGAGCATCTGGTGCAATATGTCTGGTAGCTTCGAGTACCCGTATAACTCCAAGGCCGGTCACATCACCGGTATGAACCGGTTGGTTCCATGATGTACCCACGAATGATTGTGCTGCAAGATTATATACTTCATCGGGCTGGGCAGTGTGCATAGCCTCGTTCAATGAAGACTGGTCAGTGAGGTCTCCTTCAAGCATCTCAACGCTGTCAATTATATGGTCGATCCTGGATGTATTGGGTGTGCTAAGGCGTCGTACCAATCCGTATACATTGTAACCCTTGTCCAGCAGAAGGTCTGCAAGATATGAGCCGTCCTGTCCTGTGATCCCTGTGATCAATGCATTTTTTGACATATACATCCTCTTTTTGTTAAATATACAATTAATAGCACTATTTATTCAAGTTCATCCTGGCGGGGGCAATTTTATGTAATTTAAGATCATTGATGCCACTTAATCCCAGAATCGTTATTAGATCATGGTACTTGAGTTCGATCCATACTGTCAAATATGAATTACATCGTAGTTCAGGGACCGTGTTGAAGAAAGATAGTGATTCATGTATTTAAACTGTTTTCCCTCTCCAAGATGATGTAATTTCGACAATTTGAAGGTACTGTTCAATTCTTCCATCACCTGTGAAACCTTATAAATAAGGGGGTAACCCATTTACACCAAATAACACAGACAGTGAGGTCATATAATTGAATATATCCATAGTCGTTCCAACATATAACGAAATAGAGAGCCTTCCAATCCTGGTAGACAAGATACTCGATGTATTTGGTACGAATGATCTCGATGGTCATATCATTGTTGTTGATGACAATTCCCCGGATGGGACAGGTAAGCTCGCCGACGAGCTGTCACGCAGGGACGGACGCATACAAGTGATCCACAGGACTGGCAAGCTGGGGATCGGGACTGCACATATCAGAGGTTTCAGGCATGGGATCGATGTAAATGATTCTGATCTGATATTTTCAATGGACTCTGACCTGTCCCATGATCCAGAATATATTCCCGATTTCATCAGTATGTGTGACAACGGGTTCGATGTTGTTGTCGGCTCGAGATATATTCGGGGAGGTGGTGTAGAGAACTGGGGGCTTCACAGGCGAGCCATGAGCAGGGGTGCAAATCTGGTGGCCAGCACCGTTCTTGGGGTTGCTGTTGGGGATATGACCACAGGGTATCGTTGTTACAGAAAAGCTGTCCTTCAGGAACTGGATCTGGATTCCATACGATCTGATGGGTATTCGTTCCTGGAAGAGATCCTGTTCTATTGTGATCAGAAGGGCTTTCGTATAGGAGAAACCCCAATAATCTTTGTGGATAGGACCCATGGAAGTTCAAAACTTTCAAAGGCCGAGATGGGCAAGTTCATTCTCACCCTATTAAGACTACGGTTCAGGAACTGAGAACGGCCAGCTACCCCCACATTCATGTCTTTTTCAGGAATACATTGATCTTTTCTCTTCTCATAAGCAGTACTGCAAAGCTGAGAAGGCTGAGAAGACTGATTCCTAATCCTACTTTAAAGTCGAATGGCTCAAACGTGAAGATGATCTCATCCTCATGTATGATGATCTCGTACCCCACCATATTTCCAATATTTTGTGCATCATCACCATTGACCTTCCATCCCTTGTAGTAAGCGTTCTTGAAGAGCACCACGTCTCCTGAGCGAACATCAGTACCGTCAGCCACTACCTTGTTCGGCGAGAAGTATTTGATCGGCAGGGAAATGATCTCTCCGTTCCTAACGGCAAAGACATTTGGCAGGCTGTTATTGATCTGATGGACAGAAACGCCATTTACTGTGAGTATAGACTGTATGTCCATGGACTCCCCCGTTTCAAGGTACTGGGTATGGATCAGATAGTTAGCGGTGTGGTAGATAGTGTCACCCACAGAAATACTGGACGGCATATCTTTCAGGAAATATCCATAATATGCACGTTGCATATGCATGTCTTCAGTCATTGAATTATACGCCACATCCATATGATGGTATGGCCAGCCGTCCGTCACAAGCCATATCTGTTCATGTTCGTTGGCATCATATGCCTTTATTCCGGTTGCCAGAGCAATGGACGTCTCGTTCTCCATTATATTTTCATAGGGGTTGATGTATTGGGTGTTCGCTGAGGACACTGCAAGTACACTGAAGACGATCAGGATAACTGCCAGATTCCGGGTAGTCCTGTCCCACACAGCGTTTTTCATCAGCAGCATTACTACAACAGCTACGACCAGTCCAACACCGATGATCTCGATCTCCGGATCGCTAGAGTAGTTCCTAATGAGATCAAGGGTGATCTCCTGAAGTTCAAAAAAGATTACAATTGCCAGAAGATACAGAACAGGCTTGACCTTCTCTTTATTATTGTCGAAAGAATTCAGAAACCATTCCAAACCGTATATGGACAGTATGATCACAATGAAACTTGCAAATAACAGGGTTCGTCCCGGAACCCTAAATCCGTCCAGAAGAGGTAATAGATGGACATATCCAGTGAAGGTATTGTTCCCACTGGCCCATATGAAAAATGCAATAAGCGGGGGATACAGATAAAGGCGGTCACGTGTCCGATTGAAGACCGACAGTATGGCAAAAATGAACGGTATGATTCCAAGGTATGCATAGCTCTCATATGTACTATATCCGGAGAGGGCATTGCCTGTTGCAAATGATGTGATCAAATCTCTGAAAAGTCCACTACCTGTGAAAGGATCAATAGGGTCGATCCTGACGATATGATCGCTCACCATCAGTGCAGGGATCAGTTTTATTGAACTGAACATCAGACAGAGGGTGAATATGGATATCATCACCTTCAGGTCCGGAATGCTGTATCGTTTACCTGAACTCCTACCCTTATCGACGATCCTCATGGCCGAGTATATCGCAAACAGTACAACAAAGAAAACGAAATAATAAATGGCACCACCAAATATGAACATAGCCATTGATATGGCAGATGCGATGATGTACTTAACATCCTTTAGCTCGTATGCTTTGACCATTAAGTACATTGTCAGTGGTATGAATATCTGTGTCGTCATCAGTTCGGTATGCCCTGCATCGATCCTGCCGGCCAGGCTTCCTGAGAGCATGAACAGGATCGATCCATACAACTGCAATGAGCGGTTGGCTGTTACGGTCGTGGAGAACAACCAGAAACATATGCCTGCAAGGAATACATGGAGAACCACTATGACCTTCACACCAGTGAGCACACCAAATATCAGATAGGGAATGGTCACAAGGGGATTGTATAATGCACTGATCGGACTTGCATATTCTGGGAATCCTGTTGTCCACAGGTTGTTCCATAGAGGGAACTGATGATAGTTTATGATAGAGTTTATCTGTGAGAGCACAGGAGGTTCGATCAGATCGCTTGGATGGCCCGGAAGCATGCCTGATGAAAAGATAATGTCCCACATGTAAAGGATAGTGCACATGGCAAGCGTACCGAGGATCATAAGGATGGTACTATCAAAGGTCTTTCCTGTATCATTGTTTTTCTCGGAGGACCTGTTCTCTTTAAACGTTTCCTTCTGATGTGTTATTTTTACCATCTCACAGGCTCCGGATATGTTTCTAGATTAATAACCATTTTCCCTAGTTCTGACATCATATATACGCATTTCATTCATCTGATCTTGTACATGAAAATATCAAATAACTGTAATATGTACTCATAGATCTCTCTTTTACCCAATTTACTGCTACCCATTTCTCTATCCTGGAACACATATGGGATCTCACAATATTTCGACCAGTTCCCCTTCCCAAGGATCTCCAGTCCGATCTTGTATCCGCGTGGACGCAGCACCACATCCTTCACGACGGATCGATCTATCACAAAAAAGCCGCTGACAGGGTCAGTGGATTTTGGTATCAACAATCGTGCCAGAAATGTCGCACCGGTTGATATCAGTTTTCTTTTGGCTCCCCATCCCTTTATTTCCCCTTCACTGGCATACCGCGTCCCAAATACTACATCACACCCATTCTCGATCTTCTCCAGGAATAATGGGATCTGTTCTGGAGGGTGGCTGAAATCACAATCTATAACCCCGATCGTATCTGAATCACAGTGGTCGAACCCCTCCACAACCGATTGTGACAATCCCCGGTCACTGGTTCGTACGATCACTTTTATGTTATCATAGCGCTTCTTCATCCTTTCAGCGATGGTTGCCGTTCCGTCCGGTGAATTATCATCAACGATCACCAGTTCCCCATTGATCATATCGATTGAGAATACCTCTTCAATGGCATTGATGATATTTTCTATATTTTCGGATTCATTGTAAGTCGGGATGATGATGCTTATAACGTTCAAGGTCTCACTCCTTTCTATCTGTTGCGATGTAGACTCCTGTGATCTGACCTGTGAATTGCGTATTCTGCTCCAACCAGTTCAAAGCATCACCTTCTGGGTTTGCTGCTGTGATGTCCCATGTGATCACATACCAGATATTGGCATTTTCATAGGTTGCACTGATATTCTCCAAACGTGCTGCTGAGGATGCGCCTTCTTTATAAGTGCCATCATAGTCATAGTAGAACTCCAATGGTTGTGTCATGTATCCTGGTAGGGATACCACTACGTCACCTGGCTGTGTCACTTCATGTAGATAGCTTGATACCCCTCTCCAATCGTTCTTTTGTGGCGTAGTGTAGTATGATGTTAGTGGGGATACGCAGAGTGCACCTACCAGAATGACCATAACCATAATACTCAGCGTTCGATTTTTGTCAATGTTCCCTGTTTTTGACGTTCCGGAATATAATCTCTGGGAGATGCCGGTGATACCTCTTGATATCATGATTATGTATATGGGAAGAATGAACAGTAGGTACCGTGGGCTAAAGGGCATCTTTGCGGCGAGGGCATAACTGATCCCAAGTGGCACAAAGATGAGCAGAGCCATAAGGATTGTTTTGTCGTGTTCATCCCGTTTGAGAATGGATACAAGGAACCCGACGAAGAATATCGATGCAAGAATGTAGGATGTATTGCTATAGGTGCTATACTGCATAAGGATCGTGTTGAAGAAATCCAGGGATTGTCCCATACCCCAGGTAGGTACGCCAGCAGTCCTTGATATGCTTTGTTTGATGAATGGTATCAATACCGGTGAAACGACAAGTACCAATGCCAGCATGCTGATCAGGAAGGAACGAATGTTCTTTGTATCCGATAGGACCAAACGTCTTGCATGGAAGGATCCCTTAAGCTGAATGATACAATAGAACATCAACTCTGGAATGATCATGAAAATAGTATAGTAAAAGGAGTAGAATCCAAGTGCTGCAGATGCAACAAATCCTATCCATTGCCAGTTTTTGTTCTCCTTTGATGCCATATAAATGAAATAAAGGGACATGAGTGCGAAGAGGACCATCTGGGCGTACATCCTGGATTCCTGGGAATAAAAGATGTGAATGATAGAGATCGAAAGGATGAACGCACTGATCAATCCTTCCTTTCGTCCGAAGATCGCTTCTCCGGTCTTGTATATAACAGGGATTGTCAGTATTCCGAATATGGCCGATGGCAGTCGCAGTGCAAATTCAGAACTTGTGAATGTGGATACGAAATTGATGATCATGAAATGCAGGGGAGGATGCCGATCAGCGAGCGCATGTGCCCATACTTCTGAGATAGACTCACCATATGACATGTAATATGTACTTGCTTCATCCAACCATATCGATTGGGCACCCAGATTGTGGAGGCGCAGGTATGCACCAATAAGCACTATCGTAGTCAATAGAAGCAGGTATGGGTCAGACGTTATCCGTTGGAGATAGTTTGGAGATGTTCCGCTTCCTTCTTCACATATCTCTTTTTTTTTGGTCTTTGTTCCCATATGATCAGCTCATTCAGCATCCCGAACATGCGAAAATACAACATATAATTGAGTTGTGACGCTGCTTATGAATGTGGAAACTACTAGTTGACAGAACTATTTAAGAATATCGAAAGCATCTGTATGAATTTAATTAGATACATCCCGCATATCTGCTTCGACCTGTATCATAGTAATGGACTACTTTTCTGTATGGACTGTAGCTGCTGATAAACAGAACTATTTAATACTATCATAAATATTGATGCATTGAGTATCCCTTATCTTATCCGGACGCTATCCGATGAATGCCAAAAGACCCCTTGATACCAATCTGCTTCTCAGCAAGAAGACCATATTTTCATTTATAGTATCCTTCTCGGTCCTCTTTTTACTAATAAAGAACATCGATGTCAATGAGGTTATAGAGGTTACCAGCAACCTTGATGTCAGGTTATATCTTGCTGCATTCGCAGTGCATTACTCTTCCTTCATGGTACGGGGACTGAGATGGCAAAAGCTCCTCAACACGATACATGTTCGGGTCAGTGCTCTCATATTGAGTGAAATGGTGTTCCTGTCATGGTTTGCAAACAGCATCGTCCCCGCTAAGATCGGTGATGTGTATCGAAGCTACATGTTGAAGAAGTACACTGAAACACCTATATCAGCATCGATTGGGACCATAGTGGTTGAGCGTATCGTTGATATAGCTGTCTTGATGATATTGCTGACAATTACCGGGACACTTGTGTTCAAAGAAAAAATGCCCGAGGAAATCGCACAGTCTCTGGAGATCGGTTATATCCTTGTTGGGTTCGTGGCCCTGTTGTTGATCCTGGTGTATATGCTGCGGCATCATATTGTACGTATTATTCCAGAACGTTTCATCTTCCATTATGATAATCTCCATGATGGTGTATATGGTTCATTCTCACGTCCCACTACGTTTGTGTATGTAGTGTTCTTCACTCTCCTGTCATGGACACTTGAATCAGGACGGTTCTTACTTGTTACCATGGCACTGGGTTTAGATCTGAATTTGCCTTTGGTGATCTTCGTTGTCCTTGCATCATCTCTTCTGACCGCGATCCCACTGACACCTGCAGGTCTTGGTGCTGTGGAGGTCTCTATTGTTTTCATTCTGGGCGCGATGGGTGTCGACACTGCCGTTGGTACATCAGTGGCGTTGCTGGACAGGTTGATCAGCTACTGGAGCATTCTTGCATCAGGAGCAGTGGTATACATGATAAGTGACAAGACATGAGTAATGTCCTTCCCACGTCTTCTCAGATGTTCCCATATAGATCATTTTGATGAGCATATTCCGTACATTTTTTGAGTGGATGTATAACTTGCTGAGTGAACGCCCACTTCTCGATACAAATGATCTTCTTGCTTAGATTTGATAAAAAGAATTTAATATGCAGGGCTTCTATTCAGTAGTAGGGTTCAGCATATTGCAGAACACAATGTTTGACTATATCAGGGAGTTGATATTATTAGATCCATTATTCTTGCAGGTGGCTCAGGCACACGCCTGTGGCCACTCAGTCGTGAACATTATCCAAAACAGTTCTTGAAATTTGGGGATACCTCGCTATTCCAGGACACCTTCCTCAGGTGTCTCAAGGTCTCGGATATCTCTGAGATATTTGTGGTGACCAATAGTGCACAGAAATTCTTTGTGATCGGACAGATCCAGGAACTGGAATTTGATCATCCTGTAGAGAACGTGCTGATAGAACCCGAAGGAAAGAACACGTTGCCAGCCATTTGCTTTGGGATGTATACTATTGCGGAAAAGTTCGGCAGGTCTGTGGTGGGTATATTCTCATCAGATCATATCCTGGACAGCGACGCAATGGACACGATCCGGAAGGCAGAGGTACTTGCAGCAGATAATCTTGTGACCTTTGGAGTGGTGCCCACATCTCCACACACAGGTTATGGTTACATAAGTCCGGCTGAACCTCTTGGTATGGGATATATGGTCTCGCAGTTCAGGGAAAAACCAAATAGTGAGGATGCCAGGCGATATGTTGAGGAAGGATGTTTCTGGAATAGTGGCATGTTCCTCTTTGATACACACCTATTTTTCAATGAACTACAGAAACATGAACCGGAAATATTTGTTACCTTTGATGTCGCAGATGTCCCAGCTCACATCAACGGGATCTATCCCACTCTTCCATCCCTATCCATCGATTATGGCATCATGGAACGCTCAGACAGGGTAGCTGTTGTCAGACTTGACCACAGATGGAGCGATCTTGGCAATTTCAATTCTATTTATGACGAGTTCGAAAAGAACAGTTCAGGCAATGTTGTTCACGAATGTGACAGTGTTCTACTCGATTCTACAGGTAACCTTGTCCATTCAAAGCCTGACAAGATCGTCTCGCTTATCGATGTGAACGACATGGTGGTGGTGGATACTCCTGATGCTCTCCTTGTGTGCCCCCGCAGTAGTAGCCAGAGGGTGAAGGAGGTGGTGATATCTCTTAACGAAAAGGGCGATGAGCGCGCTCTTCTTCATCAAACTGTCTACCGGCCATGGGGTACCTATACGATAATGGAATACTCGGCAAGGCATAAGATCAAGAACATCACCGTCATGCCACAGAGGAAATTGAGTCTGCAACTGCACCATCATCGCAGTGAACACTGGGTGGTAGTTAAGGGTATGGCATGCGTCCAGATGGCGGATGATCAATTCTTCTTGCGGCAGGGGGAAAGCACCTTTATACGTGCAGGTATCAAACACCGTCTATCAAACCCAGGCAAGCTGCCACTTGAGATTATTGAGGTGCAGCTGGGGGAATCTGTCGACGAGGCAGATATCGTGAGATTTGATGATGAGTATGGCAGAGAATGAATGCTTGGATCATTGGAGGGTAGCATGAAGATAACAAAAGCAGTGATCCCTTCGGCGGGTCTTGGTACGCGATTTTTACCGGTAACAAAATCTATGCCCAAGGAAATGCTACCGATCATCGACAAGCCGGTGATCCATTATGTGGTGGAAGAGGCTATAGAGTCCGGCATTGACGATATAATATTTGTCACTGGCAGGAACAAAAGGTCTATTGAGGACTATTTTGACGAGTCGCCGGAGCTTGAGATGCATCTGAAGGACAGACACAAGGATGATCTTCTGAAGATGGTACAGGACATCTCGTCCATGGTTGACATCCACTACATCCGCCAGAAAGAACCGCGGGGGTTGGGGGATGCGATACTGACCGCACGCAAGCACATAAGCGGTGATCCATTTGCTGTGTTGCTGGGAGATGATATCATTGTGAATGGAAAACCATGTACCCAACAGCTGATCGAGATACATGAGAAATATGGACGGTCTGCGATAGCGGTGGAGGATGTTCCACAGGACAAGGTCAGTAGCTATGGGATCATAAAAGGCACTCCTCTGGATGGATCTCTGTACTCCATTGAGGATATTGTGGAGAAGCCGGAACCTGCGGATGCTCCATCCAACATCGGTGCTATTGGAAGGTATGTGTTCACTCCTGAGATATTTGATTGTATCGAGAAGACCACTGCCGGAGTTGGAGGCGAAGTACAGCTCACCGATGGTATCCGCATGCTGAATGATATCCAGAATGTATATGCATATCGGTTCACCGGGCGGAGGTACGATACAGGGGACAAGCTTGGATATGTAAAGGCTATAATAGATTTTGCGATGCGGAATGAGGGTATGGGGGAGCAGGTACGTAAGTATCTGGAAGAGGTATTGTCTCCCGAAAGTACGGAGATCCGATCCCCCCGATCAGGGAAATGTTCCTGTGACGAATGAATGTTTGTTCTGAAAAGACACAGGATAAATACAGGTTAGAACTGTATCCGACGTCCTTCTCGGGCTGATCTCAATACTGCTTCTGCCATCTTCACAGCACGCATACCAACGACTCCATCCGATATTGGTGTGTTCCTGTTCCGGATGCAGTCTACAAAATGCCTGAGTTCTTCTTTCAATGGTTCGGCATAGGGTATAGGAATAGTATATGAGCCTTCGTTCTCTACACTGAATGCGCTCTTTCCGTTGAAGTCCTGCTCTGCGATACGTATATCAAATATCTGGAGTTCCTGAGGCTTGAGATAATCTATCTTTGCGGCCTTTTCTGAGCCCACAACCACAAGGTCTCGCTGTTTGCCATATGCAGGCATCAACCAGCTCTCTAATGCGTGGGCAGTGGTATCACCAAGATCCATTGTGATCATTGCGGTCTCTTCTATGTCGGGCTGCAGATTACATCTTGTAGTTGCAAGGATGCTGTCAGGATACTCCTTGTCCACCAGATGGCAGAACATATCTACTTCGTGGATACCAAGTGCATACACCACTCCCATGTCTTTCCTGGGTGCGCCAAAGGAAAGACGATTGCTCGTGATCAGTTGGATAGAACCGAACTCTCCCAGATCGATGCGTTTTTTCAGTTCCTTCACGGCCGGATGGTGTCGGAATATATGCCCTACCATGAGGATCTGGCCAGTGTCCTCAGATACCTCCACCAGATGTTCCGCTTCCTTGGAGTCCATTGTCATGGGTTTTTCCACAAGGACATCCTTCCCTGCTTCCATGAACTCCTTCGCAAGAGGATAATGGGTGTGTGATGGCGTGACAATGCTCACTGCATCGATATCGGGGTCGGATAACAGTTCTCTGTGGTCGGTAAGGTACTCGATGTTGAATGCATTTCCAAGCTCATGGGCGCGTTTTTCATCAATATCGCAGATCTTGACACTATCGATCACATTTTCTGATACAAGTTCACTGTATGTTCGGACATGGTTCTTGCCCCAGTATCCTGTTCCAATAACTCCTATCGTGGTCATTGTACCCACTCCTGTATCTTCTCTGCAACATATTGGACCTGTTCGTCCGTCATCTGGGGATGCATTGGGAGGGATAGTATCCGGTCAACAAGGGTATCTGTTACAGGAAGTTCAACATCCCCTGCTTCCATGCAGGGCTGTTTGTGTACCGGGACCGGGTAGTGTATTCCGGTGCTGATGCCATTGTCTTTCAGGTATTGTGCGAGTCCATCACGGTCATCGGTCTGTATGACGTACAGGTGGTAGACATGTTTGGCCCAGGCCGCTGCGGTAGGGGTATCAACCACGTCTGCCAGCAATCTGTCATATTCAGCCGCAACTGCACGTCGTCGATCGGTCCATTCCGGTAGGTGTTTGAGTTGTTCACGTCCCACGGCAGCTGGGATCTCACTGAGCCTCAGGTTCAGGCCAAGCATATCACTCACATATTTTTCTTTTCTGCCATGATCCCTGAGCATGGAGATCTTCTCTGCAAGTTCTTCATTACTGGTAACTACCATGCCACCATCACCCGCAACGGTCATGTTCTTTGAAGGGAAGAAACTGAAGACCCCTATATCTCCCATGGAACCCGTTCTCTTTCCTTTGTATTCTCCTGCGTGGGCCTGGCATGCATCCTCGACCACGGGAATGTTATGCGATGTTGCAATATCCATGATTGGGTCCATATCTGCAGGATGCCCGTACAGGTGCACGGCAATGATCGCTTTGGTATTAGCGCTAATAGCATCTTCAAGCTGGGTCGGATCGATGGTATAGGTTTCAGGGTCCACATCCACATAGACAGGGGTTGCCCCCAGGAATTTTGCAGGGCTTGCGCTTGCGATGAACGTATGGGAAGGTACTATGACCTCATCATCTTTCTTGATACCAAGTGCCATCATTGTCAGTAGGATGGCAGAGGTGCCCGAACTCACACCTATTGCATATTCTGTGTTACAGAATTCTGCAAATTCCTGTTCAAATTGGCGCAGATTATTTCCTTTGATAAATCGACCACTGTCAAGTACCTGTGCAACCGCCGATCTGATGTCATCATCGACATACATTTCACTGAAGTTTATGTGCATGTATATTTAACCCTCTTTCAATTTCAAACCAATTTTCAAATTTAATTTGTGTCAATATGTTATGCTTTTTCAGTCCTGCCATTCATAAGGTCTTTCAAAATATCCAACCTCACATTCCATCTCATCAATATTGCATATTACTCTGGCAGGATTTCCGTATGCAAGGACATTATCAGGGATATCTTTTGTGACAACAGCCCCCATCCCTATAAGGGAGTTCTCTCCAATACTGACCCTTGGCCCAATGCTCACGTTGCCTCCGATCTTCGCTCCTCTCCGAAGACGCACACTTTTTGCGCAGTCCTCAAAGCGTGGGCAGGGGGGATGAAGTACATTCAGGATGGTTGTGGAAGGGCCGATCCATACATCATCCTCGATCATGACGAATTCCGGGATGAAACAATTGGAATGGATGCGTACGTTATTTCCTATATTGTTCTCCCTTTCAACGATAGAATGCGTTCCAATGCTCACATTATTGCCGATGATGTTGTTCTCCCGCAGAAGGATGCCATGTCCTGTCTGAAAATCATTGCCTATCCTGTTGCCGGCATATATTACGGAATGGGATCTGATAACTGCGTTGTTACCAATGATGGTCTTATCGGAACCGACAGGATATTTTCCAATCTCAACAAAGTCCTGTATGGTATGCCCCTTTCCAAGTATGACCTCACAGTTTTTCATGATCATAAATAGATTCTCCATTGCTTTTAAGATTGTGCATCGATTATTATATCTTCACTCTTTCTGTGGGTTCCCATTCATGGACATCCCTGAGCATATTGAACAGTCCCAGGAATAGGTATGCCTGGTACAGTAGGAAGGATGACAGGACGTTTGCCCGCAGGCTTCCCATAAGTATCACTGCTGCGATCAGCAGGATAAATGCTATGCTGTAGATCAGACCCAATGACCCCAGATAGATGGTCCAGAGCAGCAACGACAGGAATACTGCTGTGGGCACCACGAACAACATCATGATCCGCAAGGGGAACACAAAGGTCCCGAATCTCCCATATTTTGATGAGAGTACATCCCTGTTAACGAATGTGGCTTCAAGTAATCGGGTAGCCCTTCGGATCTTCTGACGCCGTTGTTCCTGGAACCTGTCTGGCACATATTCATAGAACTTTGCAGATGGCACATATTGGCAACGATATCCGTTCCTGATCACCGATAGTGCCATGCTGGCATCATCTGCTCCTCTTCTTGTGTTCAGGGATGAAGATGCCTTCCTTTTGAACGCAACGACCGGTCCGTTGAAACAGTAGGTGGAGTGAATATTGCTTTCCCATGTACAGATCCTGCCATAGATGGAGCGATACGCTGTTTCCGAATTTGAGAATACTGATTCTCCTTTGGCCACCGGAATGAGGTCTCCGGACACGGCACCGATATCATCGGCACTCAAGAGGACTCCCAGAAGGTCTGGTATGGTGTTCTTATCGAATAGTCCATCCGAGCCAGTGATCACTATGATCTCGCTGGAACTTTCGTTGATGCCACGATTGATGGCCTTATTGACACCGCTTCTCGGGCGAGTGATAACTTTTCCTGTAATGGAGTGCTTTGCAAGAGTATGCTTGACTATTTCTTCGGTATTATCAGTGGATCCATCATTTGAGACTATGATCTCCATTTTATCTATGGGGTAGATCTCTGCAAGATTATTGATCCGGTCTTCGATCACTTCTTCTTCATTGTAAGCAGGGACAACGATGCTGATGTATGGAAGGGATGGAAGACGGGGTGGACTTTTCGGTCTGGATGTGATGGCGGCAAGTATGTATATGAGATAAACTGCAAAAGGGATTGCGGTTATGATGAGTGTCAATGTTAGTATTTGGTTCATGTTCGATCACAGAAAGTGTTGTGTTCAGCAAAATTTCAAGATATTTTTCGGTAAATGTGCATACTTCACCATGTAATAAAGAAGAAGTGCGGCATTTCTTTTTATCTTTTTCTTTTTAATCGAAATTCCCAGCTCTCTCCTGATCTCAGGATAGTTGCATAACCATTTGTTCATTATCTCCAGTTCTTCTCTGATCCCTATATTCTGGTTAAAACTGAGATTATTTTCATGTACCCGGTATTCTGCCAAGGGGTGATCGATATAATCTATGGTGAAGCTATGCGCGATCCTCAAGAACAGATCATATTCTTCTGCCACGTTATATTCTGGATTGAAATAACCCACTTCATCCAATACGTCTTTTTTTATAAGGACGGTAAGCAGAGGTATGAAGTTATATTTAGATAGCAGATCGTTGAAGATCATCCCTCTTTCCGGTTTCTCAGAGTCGAAGGCCCGTTTTATTCGATTTCCAGATGAATCGACGATGTAACTGTCAGAATACAGAAGAGCAATATCCTTTCGGTCTTCAAATATTCTTATTTGTCTTTCCAATTTATCCGGTAACCACCTATCATCACAATCCAGAAATGCAATATATTTCCCCCTGGTATTTTCAATGGCAAAGTTCCTTGCATGGCCCAGTGGAACCGTTCCTTCACTGCAAAAATAATGGAGTCTATCATCATAACTTCTTGCGATCTCTGCACTGTTATCCGTAGATGCATTGTCCCAGAAGACGATCTCCCAGTCTGTATATGTCTGCTGATAAATGCTATCTATCGCCTCCTTCAGATATCTGGAACAATTGAGACAATTCATAATGATACTTATAGTTGGGTGCCCGCCATTTGGCTCGTTGATCTCTGACATACTGATCGTTACCTTATTGTTCTCTGAGACATTCTACCAGTTGCTGACAGATATAGTCAATATCCTGCTCACCAAGTTTGGGGTGTAGAGGAAGTGTCAACAATTGGGATACGATCCTGTCTGTGACCGGGAGGAAGGTGTTGTCTGAATTATACAGGCTTAAATAATGATTTGGTTTATAATGTATTCCTGTCTGAATACCTCTTTCAAGCATTTTCTTGCGAATATCATCACGGTCGGCATTTTTTAATTTAATAACAAAGATATGAGGTATGATGGAATCAAGATCCTGATTAAGCAATTCGACCGAATCCAGATGTTCAAGTTTCTTATGATAGTGTTTTGCAAGTTGTCTACGACATTCTGCGAATTCAGGAAACCGGTTTAATTGTTCTATACCGATCGCTGCCATAATATTGCTCATATGATAGCGCCACCCCTGTGCACTCACATCGAAATCCCAGCTTCGCTGGTTGGAATATCTTTTCTGGGTATCCTTCTCAATACCCAGAAGTCGGGCATCCCTTGCTTTTTGGAGCACGTCCATATCTTTGGTAACAATGGCTCCCCCTTCTCCTGATGTAATGTTCTTTATACCATCAAAACTGAAACATGCGATATCACCAAAGCTACCTGTCTTCCTTCCATTGTAGGTGCATCCCAGTGCATGTGCAGCATCCTCCACCACCCGCAGATCATTGTCATTTGCAAGATCGTATATTTCCTCCAGTGCACCCATTCCACTTGCATAATGTACTGGCATAATGACCTTCGTCTTGTCTGTAATGCGTTTTTTTGCGTCGGTCACATCAAGGGTTATAGTATCAGGGTCAATATCACAGGCTACTGGCCTGGCTCCGGTGGCAGATATAGCCTGGAATGAGGCCAGGAATGTCACAGATTGGACAAGCACTTCATCACCACGTCCAATTCCAAGTGACTGTAAGGCAAGGTGCAATGCCGCAGTACCACTGTTCACACACACTGCCGGCCTACCGAAGAACCTGCTCAATTGTTCCTCAAAGAGCTGCACATTCTCTCCCATACCAAGGTATCCTTTATTCAGGACGTCCATCACAGCCTGTTTTTCGGCATTCCCTATTACAGATCTTGAAAGTCGTATTGTGTTATCTGTCACTTTGACCATACCCTCCACGGCGCCTTACCATCCTGCCAGAGTCCATCCAGGACGTTACGATCACGTACAGTATCCATGCATTGCCAGAATCCATCGTGGAGGTATGCCATAAGTTCCCCATCGCTCGCAGCGCGTTCAAGGGGATCTTCTTCAAGAACGGTGGCGTCCGAATCGATCAGGTCAAGAAATTCAGGTTCAAGCACGAAATATCCCCCATTGACCCATCCCTGTGCAGTTTGAGGTTTTTCTTTAAAGGATAACACCTTCTGTTCATCGGATAGTACCAGTTCTCCGAAGCGTGCTGCAGGATGAACAGCAGTGATCGTTGCCATTTTACCATGATCTCTGTGGAAGTCCAGTAGTTCGTTTATGTTGATATTGGAAACCCCATCCCCATATGTTAGCATGAATGTTTCATCTCCGATATATTCTTTGAGTTGCCTTATCCTTCCTCCTGTCATAGACTGCAATCCCGTGTCGACCAGTGTTACGTTCCAGTCCACAGTTTTCTTTTCCAGATAATTTACGTTGCCGTTCCCAAGGTTAACTGTAAAATCGGATCTTAAAGAGTAATAATTGAGGAAATACTCTTTTATTACTTCACCTTTGTAGCCAAGGGCCACGATAAAATCATTGTGTCCGTAATGAGAATAGGTGTTCATTATATGCCAAAGCATTGGCTGACCACCGATCTCTACCATAGGTTTTGGTTTGACATCGGTATGTTCAGCCAGTCGTGTACCGAATCCTCCTGCCAATATAATGGTTTTCATCGTATCACATATACCAATTATAATTTATATTGTTTTTGTAAACGTCCATTTGGTCAGATTCATTTGGATCATGAGGGATATTTGCTATATTAAGAAGCATATTAGTGCCATTACCCAATCCTTTGAATCCCATCCACACCATTGGGGGAACTGTCAAACGCTGATAGTTTTCAGGAGATAACTGTATTTCCAGGAGCTCCCCACAACTTTTTGAATCCGGTCTGTCGTCCCACAGGGCAAATAGGATATCTCCACACGGTACAATCAGATTTAAGGTCATTTCCCTGTGTCTTTTCCAGGCCTTTACAGTTCCTTTTGTTATAGTAGAAAAGTATGCTTCTCCAAAACCATGAAACGATCTTTCATTTCTTTTCATGGCATGCATGATATTCCCCTTATCTCCTGGAATTATCGTAAGTGAGGTAAGTTCCACTCCTTCAATCATTGCTCCTCACCCACGTTTGTTTCCTTTCCATGGCCTGATTTATGTAGTTGTTGATCTGGTCACAGCTCATACTGAAAACATCAACATCCTGAGTGTAGTATGCGCGGTACCAGTCAACGGTGTATTTGACAGTTTCTTCGAAATCCAGATTTGGCTGCCACCCCAAAAGATGCGATGCCTTGTCGCAGCAGAGCTTCAGCAGATCGGACTCCCTGTTGTCGTCTTTATTTGTAGTTGCGATATGAACATTTCCTTCTGGCCAGTACTGTTGCATCCTGTTTATCAGTTCCGCCACCGTGTAGTTCTGGTTCGGAGATGGTCCAAAGTTGAAAGGCTCACCGTTCAGGGATGGGTCAGCTTTTAATTTTTGCCCGGCAAGGAGATATCCACTGAGAGGTTCCAACACATGTTGCCATGGTCTGGTTGCATGAGGGCTTCGTACCTCTACTGTTTCGTTTGCCGACCAGGCCCTTATGCAGTCCGGAACGATCCGATCCTTTGCCCAGTCACCTCCTCCTATAACATTTCCGGCTCGTACGGATACTATTTTTACATTACTAACGTTTTTATCAAAAAATGATCTGGCATATGTTTTGATGATAAGTTCCGCAGCACCCTTGGATGCACTGTATGGGTCTTTCCCACCCAATTGATCGTTTTCTCGATATCCCCATACCCATTCTACGTTATCATAACATTTGTCACTGGTGATCATGACGGCACAGCAGGTACGATCTGCAAGCCGTAAGGCTTCCAGTATGTTCATAGTCCCGATCGCATTTGTCTCAATGGTTGTCACAGGATCGTTATAGGCCGCGCGGACAAGGGGCTGTGCTGCCAGATGGAACACAAAATCGGGTTTGATCTCGTTTACCACGTCTCTGACATCTGTCAAGGATCGGACGTCCGATTCATGATAGGAGATATGCTTTCCAAGGGAAGCAGATTCAAAGTGGGATGGCTTACTGGGTATTCCATTTGACAGACCATGTACCTCTGCACCAAGCATTGAAAGCCAGATACTGAGCCATGAACCCTTGAAACCGGTGTTGCCTGTGACAAGGACCCTTTTGTTGTGGTAGGTGTTGTTGAAGAGGGTGAAGTTGCGATCAGGTATCATGATTTTGTCCCATTAGATGTGTTATTCTATCAATAATATTTTGTCATGAGAAATGAAAATTAAACTAGTTTAGTCTGTATTTACTTGATCATGTATGTTTTCGTATTCGCTGTAGCACCTCGTTGAACGCCAATTTTGTAAAGTTCACCGGATTGTCAAGTGCTTGGTAAAACTTCAGATATATATATCCTTTTTTCATCATCCACTTCAACTGGTTAGGACCCCATTCTTCCGTAGTGATCGGAAAACTCCGTATGAACAGATTTTCAAGTTTGAAATCTTCTGAAAGATATCCTTTATCTTTACAGGTTTCGTATATTTCACTACCTGGATATGGAGTTGCTACGGAAATAAATGGATCGAATACCTTTATTTTTTTGGCAAATCTATAATTATCCCACATGGCATCCAGAGAATCTCCAGGCATGCCCATAATAAGAAAAATCCCAAAATCCATCCCGATCGTCCGACATATATTGACAACACTTTCTACTTTTTGCAGTTTCATAGGTTTTTTAATAATGTTGTCCAACGTTTTCTGGTTCCCACTTTCAACTGCAATATTTATTTTATAGCATCCTGCATCCTGCATTTTACGCAGCAGGGTATCATTCAAAGCAAAAGCTGCCACGCCATTCGGGGTATCCCACTTAAAATTGAACTCATTTTCTATCATCAGGTCGCAGATATTTTCCGCTCGTTTTGGGTTTGCGGTGAAGTTGTCATCTTCTATCAGCAACTCTTCAATGCCATATTTGTCTTTTATTAGTTTCATTTCTGCTATTACGTTCTCTGGAGATCGATAACGGTATCTTCTTCCCCATACTCGATGTGCCGTGCAGAATGTACATTTTGCCGGACAGCCTCTGGATGTGATTATGGGGTAAAATCTCTTAAAATGCCTTTTTCCATGTGACATTTCAAGCCCGAAATAATGTTCCAGATTCATCAAATGTATTGCTGGAAATGGGATGCTGTCAAGATCTTCTATGTAACTTGTTTTTGGATTGATGAATATTTCACCGTTTTTCTTATATCCGAGACCATCGATCTCATTTAAATCATCCTTTCCATTTGAAAGGGAACCCAATAACTTCTTGACGACGAGTTCGCCCTCTCCTATAACTACAAAGTCAAGATTTGGATCTTTTAATGTTTCATATGGCATTACCGATGGATGACCTCCACCTGCTTGTGTCAATATCGATTGGTCGACCTTTTTCACAAGCTCATATATTTTATGTGCATTCTGATATTGCTTGGAAAATTGACTGTTAACACAGACCATGTCGGGCGAGTACTCTGTGATAATTTTTGAAATATCCTTCTCCGACAGACCAATTTTAATCAGACCATTGCCAATATCTTTTCTTTGATCCCATCCTTCCATCAGACAGTCAACAATTTTGACTTCAATACCCCTACTTTCCATTATGGAAGCGATATAACCAAGGCCAAGAGGGGGCAGGGGATTTATATCAATTGTTTTTTGGGTTGTAATTGCAGGTGGAACAAACAAAAGGCATTTATCGATTTTTTTCTGCATCATGTCCCTCAGATATCGATATCAAATGATAGTAATTCATGGAACACTCTCTGGTTGTACATCGGGAATGTGGAAGGGTTCCTGTAATATGGATATTCTTTGGTTTGTTGTTCCAATGCAGCAATTTTAGCAAACATTTTGACAACATCTATGTTTATTCCTGATAGTTCTGCGTAGGAATGTAACCATTTGTTCATATATGAATTTAGGTTACATTTTGCTATAAATTGGGCGATATCTAATTCGGAATCTGAAAATATGTTATTCATCAGGATCGGATTAAAAATAAGGGTTGCCAGATCTAAAAAGGGCATCCCTTCAGTTTCAAAATGTTCCAGATCAACTACTTTCACATCGTCATTATTGAATAGGATATTGTAATAGAAGTCATAATCCCCATGTACAGCACAGATTGGGATTGTGATGTTGTTAAGGGATCTGATCTGCTGATCTAATTTTGATATTGCAGATATAGTTTCTTCTGTAAGTTTCCCATCCTTCTCAAGTATGTCTTTTTGTTTCCCAATTATTGAAGATAGAAATTCTTTAGCATCAACTTTTCTGGTGGTCGTATATTTTTGAAATTTAGCAAGGAAGGCAATTGCGGGTGTTATATCTTGATCAAGGTCTTCCAGATCATTTTCTGAAAAATCACTGTACCTATCAAACTTTGCATTACCTGCATCAATATATTCCATCACTGCTATGGTGATACCATCGATCTTTCCGAAATGCAACAATTGTGGTATGCTGGAGTCGATGTCTGTTCCTGTCAACATGTCGTTAATTGTTTCTAAATTGGTTGCCTCGTTTTCCAGTATTTCAGCAAAAGATTCATTTCTGGAGATCTTACAGAAATATTTCGGTTTTAAATCACTTTTATTTGAGATCAAAAAGTTGACTGTATGATGGTTGCCTTCACGACCTGCGACTTTGATCACATCAATATTTGAAAATGAAGACGTTTCTATCAATCCTATCTTCTGAAGAATTTGCAAAATTCTAGGTCCATCGTTGTCGGAATGTTGCCCCTTTCTACCTATGATCAAAAAGCTTGGTGAGACGTGTTTCAGCAAGCTTTTTGGGAATAAACGAGCTGCAAACTTGGCATAAATGGGGGCGAGTGGACTTTCCAGTGGGAGCACCTTTGCTTTCCAGTCCTTTATAAGGTCGATTGGTATTATCTCGGATGGGGCAATGTAATGAGGGAATGCCCCATAGAATTCCAAATCACTGTAACCGCCATCTTTCAACAGCGAGCGGTAGCCGGGAAGTGAATATGTGTAGGTCCTGTAATCACAATTCAACTTTCGTTTTGTAATTGCATTTGCTAAGAACCTTGGCAAAAAAGAGACATATTTTAGATTAACATGATCATCTGGAAATCCTGCAAGATATTGGTAACCAATACTGTTTTCAATTGCCACATATATGTGACCACCGGGTTTGAGGATCCTGTTTAGTTCAAGCAGAACGTCAACCTGCATTTCTCGGGGTTTTTTTTGATATGAGGGAGAATCATCGGTCCGTTTTTGGCCCCAGTGGTTTTCCAGAATGACCGGTTGGTCAAAAGCGACCCATTCCAGGACTCCGTTTAATATGACAAGATCGAAGAAATCATCAGGAAACGGAAGTTTCTGGAGTGTAGATGCGACAGTATATACGTTTTGAAATCCCATCTGCTGTGCACGTATCTTCAAAAAGGCAAGCGTTTCAACCGTCTTGTCGACTGCAAATATTTCGCCACAATGCTGTGCAATTGGTAAGGTCACTCCTCCCCACATGCTTCCTGCGTCCAATATACGGGCATCACTTGAAACTGGCCAGAGGTATTGTGCATCACCTCGGTCAAAAGGCTCAAAATGAGCCATGTATTCGGGAATAAGTTCTTTTGCAGCTGATAACCAGTCACCGGAATTTTTAGCTATTGTGTTTAACTGTCTCATCTTTTCCCGACTTACATTACACCAATATTCATCTTTTTGATTAAAACTGAGGACTCCGTCTATAATTGTGTAATGTTTGTTACAGTTTGAGCATGAAATATTTTCATTGTGAATGATCAATTCATGATGGCAGAATGGACATACAAAGTTATTAATTTGAATCTCATCAAGCTTGGGTTCTTCCATTGATGTACTCCATGTTTATTTGTAAGATGCTTGACGTGGTATTTTTATATATACTTATCGAGATTTAAACGCTATCAATAGCTTATATCCATGAAGGCCACGGAATACCAAAGCCTGTAACGATCTCTTTCAATTCGTTGCAGGTTCTTGTATCCATTTTCAATATTAAGAATCCGTACACGATCCCTCCGATCATAACGGCAAAAAGAGTAATCCAAATACTATAAAGGGGAATGGTCATACGAAATGTCAACACTACTAATCCCATTGCAGCAGAAGCCTTTACTATATTAGATAGAGTGTTTGCCTCTAAATGTATGTCGATCATTGTTGATAATATGCGTTTTGCAAGCAGAGCATTCAATAACATAGTTGCCAGTGTAGCGATCGCAGCTCCAAGGATGCCTATTAAAGGTATCAATAGAATGTTTAAGGCGATATTTACTACTACTGAAACAGCCGTGACCTTGAATGATTCTTTTGGCATGTCCAATGCATCCAGATACATAGTAAAAAAATATTGGAATATATTTACGATCTGTACGGCCAACAGTATTGTCAATGTTGTATACCCCTGTGCGAAATCCGCACCATAAAAGAAATACAGCAACTTATCACCCAACAACACTCCTCCCACAAACACGGGGACCGCAAGTATCAGTGAATATCCCAATGCACGTGATAGTGACGTCTCTATCAAATCAATTTCACTGTTTTTCCACCAATGGCTTACCTTTGGCCATAAAGTTGTGCGTAGGGCATAAGTTGCAAAAGCAGCTATTGTCGTGAACTGCAAAGCTACCCTGTAAATTCCCACGTCGGTATTTCCCATGAAATAACCTATGAGTATCGTATCTGATTGGGAAAATACAAGAAGTCCTCCTGATGTTAGGAACAACCAGAAGGAGAACGTAGAAAGGCTTTTTACATGCTTCCAGCCAAATCGTACGAAGTGCAGGTCCAAAAAGCGAAATTCTACGATTGCAGCTATAAGAATGCCAGCAACTGCTCCCCCTGCCAGCCCCGCGGCTTCATAGCCCAGGAATACTGCCAGAACCTGCAGTAATATTTTCGAAATGTTGCCAACAGCTGCACATGTGGAGCGGATTCCCATTTTGCCTCTACCTGCTACCCCATTTGATATTGGTCCCGCTAATACTGATATGATCACTGCCAGAACTAACCATTCAAACATCCCGGATGTGTTCAGGTCAACAAAGTAGTCTTTTAACGTGAATAGGGTTAGCACCACTATCATCGAAAAAGTTAGTCGTATCAAAAAATAAGCGCTGAAATAGGCATCAGGTTCTTCACCTTCACTGATACGTTTGACAGCAGCTCCTCCAAAACCACCATCAGCTACCAGTGTGAATATGCCGTTGTATGCTATGAATAAGAAATATGCTCCAAGAATTGAAGCACCAACTGTGTGGGCAAAATACATTGTACTCACAAACCCCGTGGCTGTGAACACTATTTGCCAAAAGAAAGATATGATGCTCTGTCTTTGTACAGGGCTTATTTTCATTATTCTAGAGAATAGTAAATTAGGTTTATTGAACATATTATTTTGGATTGTATATGGTCATAGTATGTTATATCTTGTGCTTAAAAGTAGTTACAACTTTTCGTATTTCATTTGCTGCTTTCTCTCCTGTAGAGCCCTCTTTTGATGGCAATCCATACATCTCTAAAAACTCCTGATTGTCTACGTCATAATGGTATGTGTCATCAGTAAAGTATTCTTCCAGTTCAGACAAAAAAGAATCAAGCTCACTCGAACATGCGGCTCGTTTTGATAATAATTGCTCTGCATGCTTATTATAATTGACAAGTCCTGTAAATGAAAATACTGGTTTTCTGGTTGTTAAAGCCTGTAAGATTGTCGTAAAAGGGCGATCTAGAATTATGATGTCGGCGAAAGCTAGTAGTTCTGAGAATGTTTTTTCTCTGCTTATCACTTGAATATGGTCAAACCCTTCATCCTGAACAAATAATTTTATTGGAGACGAGTTTGCAATTTCAGAAGGATGCAATTTAACGATTATTGATAGATCTTCATATTTCCCTAACAATTGCAATAGGGCTTTTTGGGTGCGCCACAAGAGACTATCTGAGAATGGCGGAGGACTGGACACATATTGGCTATTTTGAAGATATACATCTGTTGCGTAGAGTACTATCTTTTTATTATTGGAGTGTTCAGTTTCCTCTGATTTTTCATTCAGTATTTTTTCAATCGAAGAGGAACCCACAGATATCAGTTCCGTTCCGTATTTTTGTGCATCAAGGTTATAACTTTCAATAACACCATCTCCAAAAGCAAGATGTGCATCTGAATTCATCAGGTCAATATAATTAATAAAAGGATGTTTTTCCATTGCACCATACCCACCATGCTGCCAGGTTATTACCGGTATCCCACAATTATGTGCAGCGCAGGTGACTGAATTGGCTACACATGTTGCTAATGTTGATGCGATAACAGATTCAATCTTATGTTTGTTTATTAGTTCCATCCCATACTGGACAACCCTGATACTAACATCAGTCAGCTGCTTGACCACAAATTCAAATCTATCTCTCACAATGGGAAAATAATCAACATGCTCACAGATAAAAAAACTCCTGAATATCTGATTCTCTTTCAAATCTTCCCACGCAGCATCCATATCACCAAATTCGGACGTTTTTGTCTGATTTATCCAATCGAGGTTGTCAGAGATTCTGTATATCGGTCCGATATTGTTCTGAAGCAGATCATTAATGGAGTTGTCCCAGTTGTAACCACTTCCATAGAGGATAACTGGTATCCTCTTTCTAGATCCGTGTGTTCTCCGGATCAAATAGCTCAACCCGACGTGTCCGTTTTTTTCTATGTTCAACGCTAGGTCAAATAGACAGGGATGTGTACGTAACCATGGAGTTACAATCTCCTTTGCATGCTGGATTATATTGTTATTTTTGATGTGAATGGTATTGTCAGCTACACTGTCCCCAGTTGCTTGAATAGTTGGTAATATCTTAACGGTAGTATTCCATCCATCTTGTGAAAGAAGTCGTGAGTATAGCGACTCATTGTTATCAAACGAAATATATGGGGCTGATTTAAATGGACCGAAAGGACAAATGTTGGTCTCGTATACGAAGACAAGATCAGGATTTTCAGTGTCTATGAGCTTTGACAATTGGAATATACGGGTTGTCAAGACACAGTAGATTGTAATTATATGGCGAATAGTATAGGCTGCAGGTCTGACGTTATATTCAACAACAACGGAACTGTATTTTTTAATTGTATTGTCCACAAGGTCACACAGTTCTTCGACTTTATCATAGTTTTTGAGTTCCATCTGGTATAATTCATTAGAATCATAATAATCTTCCATGATCCTGAACTTGATGTTACGCCTTTCGAGTTCATACATTGCTGAGGGTGCAAGTGCGATGATCGATATGTTGCCGTTCATGTCATTTAGCTATGACAGACAATCTTCGACCTGAAGACGATTCTCAAGCAGGATTAGCGTCCTGGGATCGCATATCTCATGTGGAGATATATTTTTTGATTCTATGGACTTTTTTTCTGACTTCATAAGCCACCTTGAAGATAACAGAACTCAGATCATTTTATTCGCATCGATCCAAAAATAAACATACTTTATCTTCTATAATCCATATGCGGTACTGTTTTTCAGGAACTGACAAAAGCCTCTCTGCACGCTCAGAACCTTTTCAATTTCATGATTGTTCTTTCAAGCGCAGATGCTTGGTCTTTCGCATGATCTATATTTTCATAATTTGTTTTCAACTGTATTAGCCTTGGTTGTATGTCCTCGGCGACAGGACACAGTCCCTTTTTGTATTTTATATTGTTTTCTACGAATTCCATGCCACTGATCGCGGGTTCATTGTACGTTAATTTCCATGCTGCATAATATGGATCTCCTCCTTCTTCAAGGTAGACCCTACGGAAATCCTGCCAAGAAATCCCCGATTTATTGCATTCCAGTTTCATAGCATAAGTGAAATACGTGTTGTTCGAGTGGGGAGGTGTCTTTTGTGATTCTAGCCAGTCACAATCCTTCACAACTTCTTCATAGATCTGTCCTATCTGGATCCTTCTATCTACAAAAGAATCCAAATTCTCCAGCTGGGCAACTCCCATTGCTGCACAGAGTTCGGGAAGCCTGTAATTGGGGGATACAAAGAGATGCCTGTCAAATTCAGGATTTTGAATAATCTCCTTGGGAGGCTTGGTTTCATAGGCACCTGCCTTCAATGTGGAATATCCAAGTATGCTGAACTTGCGTACTCGCTCTGCTAACTCCCGGTCATCAGTAATTATTATACCACCATTTCCAGTAGTCATGTGTTTCGATCTTTCAAAACTGAAAATGCCCATGTGTCCTATTGTTCCAGCAGTTCTTCCTTTATACTTTCCCAAAAAGCATTGTGCACAGTCTTCCAGTACAAAAAGGTCATTGGAAGTTGCAATGTCCATTATAGGGTCCATATCAGCAGGTAATCCATACAGGGATACAGGAATTATGGCTTTTGTTCTGGAGGTGATCTTTTCTTCTATACTTTTGTGGTCAACATTAAAAGTATTGGGATCAATATCCGCAAAAACGGGAACTCCGCCAAGATACATCACAGCAAAAGCAGTGGATGCAAAGGTAAGTGGAGGTACAATAACTTCGTCTCCTGGACCGATTTCCATTGCAGCGAGACACGAATGCAGGGCCGATGTGCCAGAGTTAACGCCGATAGCAAATTCAACACCGAATTTAGTTGCAAAGTCTGCTTCCAATCTCTGGTTCATGGTCCCTGTCAAACCGGAATCAATAGCTTCTTTAATGCAATCCATTTCCTTTTGGCCAATACGCCACAATCCCTTGCTCATTTATAGTCCCCATGCCATGTCTTTTGATGTACATTTTTATTTATTTTCTGTATATTTGGATGCTCATTCAATAAATTCAGTATATCATCCATTGAAAATATTTCAGTTGATACATATAATTTATGGTAAACAGTTTCTACGAAATTAAAGTCTTTTTGCGTATCTACAGTCCATCTCATATTGGATAAGTTGATACCGTTTTTCTTAATATTCTTTATTTTAAATATTTGTGGATTGTTCCATATGTAAGGAGTAACATGCTCTCTGAAAGGTTGATCCTTTGCCTCCAGCCAGGCTTTTTTTAGTGATTCAAAAGAAAAGACCTCCGTATCGAGCCCGATCGGATAAGTTGGTTCAATTGTGTTACTTACATAATCATATTTTTCAGTTGTATCTAAATAAGAGCTTATGATCTCATCAATAACCTGAGGATCCTTGAACGGGTCATCTGCAGTAATTCTTACAATTACATCAACATCATATTTTTGTGCTGCCTGATAGTATCGATCCAGAACATCTTCCGTGCTACCTGCATAATATTCGATATCGTTCTCTTTCGCGAAATCGATGATCACTTCGTCTTCTTTATTCGTTGTCGTAGCTATGACGATCTCATCGATTAGTCCGGATGCCTGAACCCTTTTTATGATGTGCTCAAGCATAGGTCTTCCCATTAGATCTTTCATCACCTTTCCTGGGAGTAGGGTGGAACCCATACGAGCTTGAATGTTTGCGGCAATTTTGTTAATATTTGTAATGGCATCCACTTTTCACTGGATATTTTGGCTGCAAGGACAATTT
>JAIOTO010000032.1 GCA_021106765.1 Methanosarcinaceae archaeon | reverse complement strand
ACCGATCATATGGCAAAAAACTTTTCAATACACCCACATCCTTTTTCTCGAATTATGATTTCAAGGACATACACGGTATCGTTTTCAATCGAAAATATTGCTCTGTAATTATCAAATAATTAATTTAAACATAACTAAGGACATTTGTACTGATTTTGACTGTCAAAGTTGGGATTTAATACAAAACAGTGGGCATTGTTAGCAGTCCTTCTTACAGAAGATACAGTACATGATGCAGGTAATAACTATCAATGACAATGTATTGCGGATAGGGTAGGGCTGATCATGGAGATCAGACAAATAGCCACTCAGAGATCCTTTGACATATAGACCCCATCAAGACGATACCCGAACCTGCGATAGTAGTCCCGCACACCGATGCCGCTTATTATGGACATTTTCGGATAACCCGCATCCTGTGCCATTCTTTCGGCACATTCCAGCAACTCGGTACCATAACCCCGGTGTTGCCAGTCACCTGCTTCTGCGCCCTTGCCCAATGGTACCATGGAACCATAAACATGCAACTCTCGTACCAGCGCAGCCGATCGTAGTTCAGGACGATGAGGTGAATGGGGGAACCGCAAGCGCAGGAACCCGATCAATATATCCTTTTCCACATCCTCAAACGACAGGAAATACTCCTCTCCGCCACAGGCATCGTAACTCTCTACCAACAGATCGATATGATCAGCATCCGGTACATTACCCTGCAGGATATTGTGCCCGACCTCACGACAACGTATACATCGGCACCTGCCACCCATCTGTACCAGCCGCTCATTTGCCAGTTGCCGAATGTTGCTCTTCTTGACACCCGCCAGGATCTGAGGGGAAGGAATGTCACGCTGTATCCGTTGCAACCGGACCCATTTGGGAAGTATAGCCTTGACCCTGGCAAGGAGATCCACTGCAGGTTCGTCATCGAGAGCCTCATATTCACCTCTCTCCCACATCTTATGAAGGACTGTACCTTCGGTGACCAGCGTAGGATAGATCTTCAGGTAGTCCGGCATGAAACGCTCATCGGTAAAGAGTTTCCTGAAACCCCGTAGGTCCCTGGCACTGTCCGTACCAGGCAGGTGAGGCATCATGTGGAATCCCACCTTCAAACCACTGTCACGCAATACCCGGTTGGCATCTATCGAATCCTGCACCGTATGCCCACGCTCCATACGCGAGAGTACGAAATCATACACGCTTTGTACACCGATCTCCACCTTGGTAGCACCCAGATCAAGCATACGGTCCACATGCTCGATACCAGCCCAGTCCGGTCTGGTCTCAAAGGTGATCCCGGTGTTGCGCACAGCAGCCGTCTCATTGGCCGTCTGTACATCCTCAAGTGCAACATAGTTGCCAATGGCATGGACATCCTTACGCCACTCTGTCCCGTAGAAATCGTTCATTGCTTCAATACAACGTTTTGTGAACCATTCCTGGTAATCGATGGATCGTGCCGATATCGTGCCCCCCATGATGATCAATTCTGCCTTGTCCACATCATGTCCGATACGATGCAACTGGGATAGACGCGTGTGTACTATCCGATAAGGATCATAATCATTCTGAATCGCCCGCATCGTTGCAGGCTCACGTCCCATATAGCTCTGGGGTGACACGAACTGCGAGTTCGGCCCGCCGGGACATGGGATACACACACCATGGGGACAGGGTGCAGGGGATGTCATCACAGCGATCACCGCCACTCCTGAGATCGTACGCACCGGCTTGCGACGCAGGAGATCGCGAGCACAGTACTGCTCCTCTGTATTGCCGGTCATGAGAATATCAGGATTTTTCGGCAATGTGGAAAGGTGATAGCGTTTACTGACAGCTTTCTTTGCCTTGACCAACTGCTGTTTATCAGAGATCGTACCCTCAAGTACCATATCCAATAACTCCCTGCAGGCGACCCTGTAATTCTTATCGTTATTTGTAGTCATTTTAGAACATAGAATTAGAACTGGTAGTAATCAACCGTTACGCCATCTCTGTGACCAATGCCTCAAGATGGATCCTGTCGTTTGCCGCATCCATTATACGATAATCTGCATCTGCAAGTTTCAACACAAGCCTGGCGATCTCCTTATCCGGACCATTGGATCGCGTTACCATACCATACAGATATCTGATAACCTCACAGCCCGACATACCATCCCGTATCAGCAATCTGTCAATCGTCTTTATGGATTCTGTAAGATCGTGTTTTTTTGCTGATCCATACAGCATTGATATGCCTTCCGGCACTTCAGCCAGGGATGCCTCATAAATGATCTCAGCTGTGATACTGCTATCCGGGTACTGAAGGGACCCATACTGCATCGTCAATAACGCATTCCCCACATTACCACGGGAATGATAGACAAGAGCATCCAGTGCATCATCTGAAACTGAGATACCTTCCTGTTCTGCCACATGGTGCAGATGAGATCTTAACTCATCGTGAGCCACAAATGTGAAGAACAACTGTAACCCTCTTGACCTGAGAGGTGCTATCAATTTTGAGGGTTGTGTTGTAGACAGGATGAAACGACATGTTCTGGTATATCGTTCCATGATACGACGCAGAGCATGCTGAGCATTTGTGTTTAGGGATTCCGCATTATCAATGAAGATCAGTTTATAATCCGCATCTAAGGATCCAATACCTGCATATTCATTCACAAGTTCCTTGAATATGGATATGACACTTGTGCGTATTTTCTTTGGATCATCGGTACCCAGGAAATGGATAAAACGCTTATCTCGTACAAGATAACGTTTTCCCTGGTCAAAGAAATCCGAAGCATTGAAGTATGTGAGATTGCGCTCATAATCTTTGCCGTACAGCTCATAGGCAAGCGCAAATACAGTGGATGATTTTCCCGAGTTCCGGGGACCATGGAGCACAAGATGAGGAAGGTTATTGGCGTGCACCAGATGTTTGATAGTACTGATAGAACCTTCGTTACCCAGTATACCATCAAGCCTTTCTGGCCGGTATTTCACTGTCCACAGATCATTCATCCAGCACACCCACTATATTAGAGATCATTACTCTTACGATCAAGCGCTTCCTTGATCACCTTTCCGTATACCGGCCTGGCGATCAGAACTCCTATCGCAACACCCACGATCGTGGTGATGGCAAAGCCTTTCAGGGCACCGAATCCCATTATCACCAATGGTGACATGGCGATCGTTGTTGTTGCCGCTGCAGCGAATATAATGCCAAATGCCTTTGAAATACGTGCAAGATATACCTTTGTCGGAGGAAGCTTGCCTTCATATAGCACCTCATCCGTGATGATCACAAGATGATCGATGCCCGTACCAATGGCTGCGATGATACCCGCAATGCTTGCCAGGTCCAGCTGCCATCCAATGCCTGCAGCAAATCCCAGGATCATTATGACCTCACAAACGGACGTACCCACCATAGGCAGCAGGATCTCTTTCTTGCGGTATCTACCGAATACCACAACTGCGACTGCCAGCAATGCCAGCATACCAGCCAGGACGGATTGGATCTTGAATTGACTGCCCAATGATGCATCCACCTGACCCGAACCCATGAGCTCCACATTCACGGGAAGAGCACCTGCACGTAGATGAATATGCAATTGTTCCGCCTGTACTTTACTATCTTCATCAGAACCGGTGGAAGATTCCCACCCATAGATCGGGACATCCTTGATCTTGGTAGCCGCCGAGTAACTCAACGGTGCACCGTACACTTCATTCTTGTCGAGATACATGTACAGCCAATGGGAATCCGGATCCTCCGTGGCCCCGGATTCAATAGCAGCCTTCTGTAGTGCCAGGGCACCCTTCTCGCTCAGTCGGAAAGGCGTATACCACTGTTCATCATGGTAACCGGGGACCCCTACGCTCTCGATATCATCACCATAGAGCACATGCATGGTATCATTACCCTCGATCTGCATGCGTATCTCGAACTTCCCGGGTTTTTGTGCGATCTCCTTTGCGGTCGCAAGGTCGATCCCGGCAAAATCAATAAGTATATAGCCATCGCCCACTGTACGCACAGGAATATCTTTGAGGCCCAATGCATTCAGTTTGTTACTGAGGACCTCCTTGGTCTCGTCCCGGGTCTCTGTCCTCACACCCTCACGATAGATAGCATCCCCATTGGCATCCGTGATGATATGCCCACCCACAGCAGCCATGAGCCCCTCCAGCTCAGCCTCGGATACAGAGGTCCTGATCTCATATTCAAGACCATCGGCCGTATAGAATGGTACCACTTCGGTCTCAAGTGAATCCGAGAGATAGGATCTGATAAGCGTCTGTTCACTGGTATACAATATGACCTCGGATACATTCCCATCCCTCTCGATGGTACTCTCTCCGAGAGCAAGACGATCCATATGCAACGTTGTCACATACCCTTCAGTAGTGAACACAATAGTCTCGCCTGCCGTAGTATATGTATCCCCTGTGGAACCTTTTACCGTAATGATATCCACCGGTGAACCTATCACTGATT
>JAIOTO010000111.1 GCA_021106765.1 Methanosarcinaceae archaeon | reverse complement strand
TTGCTGTATCGTCCGGAATGTCTGCCATAACCCTGGCAACCCTGGGAGTCACTCAGCTAGGTGACGAGATCGTATCAGCAAATAACCTCTACGGTGGAACATATCAGTTGTTCAATCATACCCTTAATAAGCTGGGCAGAACCGTTAAATTCGTAGACTCCACCAAACCCGATAAAATTGAAAAAGCTATCAATGAAAGGACAAGGGCGATCTATGCCGAGACCATAGGGAATCCAAAGCTGGATGTACCTGATCTTAAAAAGATCGCCGGGATCGCACATGCAGCCGGAATTCCATTGATAGTCGATAACACCGTAGGGATCGGTCTTACCAGACCCATAGACTATGGGGCAGATATTGTTGTATTATCCGCCACAAAGTTCCTGGGTGGACACGGAACCTCCATAGGTGGTTTGATCGTTGATTCCGGCAACTTTAAGTGGAACAACGGTAAATTCCCGGAATTCACAGAGCCGGACCCGAGTTATCACGGACTGAAATACTGGGACACCTTCGGGGATTTCCCCGAAATGGGAAATATCGCATTTATCACAAAGATGAGGGTGCACCTGTTGCGCGATCTTGGACCAGCCATGAGTCCATTCAACGCATTCCTGTTCCTTCAGGGACTGGAAACTCTTCCCTTACGGGTAAAGAAGCATTCTGAAAACGCCCTTGAAGTTGCAGAATTCCTAAAGGATCATCCTTATGTGGAATGGGTGAACTATCCTGGACTTGAAGGTCATCCCAGTCATGATCTGGCAAAGATGTACCTGAAAGACAACTACGGTGCCATACTTGGATTCGGGATAAAGGGTGGGCTGGAAGCTGGAAAGAAGTTTATTGAAAACGTGGAACTACTATCTCATCTTGCGAACATAGGAGACGCAAAGAGCCTTGTTGTCCACCCAGCTTCAACCACCCATCAACAGCTGACACCAGAAGAACGTGCAGAAACAGGCGTCACTGATGATTTCATCAGGATCTCAGTTGGACTTGAAAATGTAGAGGATATAATCAGGGATATAGAACAGGCACTGACGAGGTCACAAAAGGTATGACGGAAATATCTATTGGTATTGTGGAAACCCAGTACTGTCATCTTCCGGATGAGCTTTTGCTGGAGGGGGGTGGAAAGCTCAGCGATGTCACTATAGCCTATGAGACATATGGCATCCTGAACAGGGATAAGAGCAATGCTATATTCCTCTGTCATGCCCTTACCGGGACAGCCCATGCAGCCGGCTGGCACGAAGGAGATCGAAAACCGGGCTGGTGGGATCTTATGGTCGGTCCCGGAAAAGCCATTGACACAGAGAAGTATTTCGTAATATGTTCCAATGTACTTGGTGGTTGTAGTGGTTCAACCGGTCCGTCTTCAATAAACCCAAAAACCGGGGAACCCTATGGATTGGATTTTCCAGGGATCACCATAGCAGATATGGTGAATGCTCAGAAAGGACTGATCGATCATCTGGGTATCAGGCTACTTTTTGCAGCTATTGGAGGGTCCATGGGAGGTATGCAGGTTTTACAATGGTGTGTTTCCTATCCTGAAATGGTCAGCAAGGCAATTCCCATAGCAACAACGGCGGTATCATCTCCCCAGCAAATAGCTTTCAATGAGGTGGGAAGGCTTGCGATCATATCTGACCCAAAGTGGAACAATGGGAACTATTATTCTAGATCCATACCCATACCTGGTTTGGCTCTTGCAAGAATGATAGGGCACATTACATATCTCAGTGATGATTCCATGCATCATAAGTTTGGCAGAGAACTCAAGAACAGGGACAAATACAAATTTGATTTTTCCCAGGACTTTGAGGTAGAGAGCTATCTCCACCATCAGGGGAGGACTTTCATCGAGCGTTTCGATTCCAACTCCTATTTGTATATAACAAAAGCAGTGGATTACTTTGATCTGACAAAAGACGGGTCCTTAGCAGAAGGTTTCAGGAACATGAAGACAAAATTCCTGGTTGTTTCTGTCACATCTGACTGGCTGTACCCGTCATATCAGTCAAAAAAGACAGTTACAGCACTAAATGCTAATAATTTAGATGTCAGCTATCGTGAGATCGAGTCAAGCTACGGACATGATGCCTTTTTGCTGGAATCCGGGCAGATGAACTACATAATTCACAGTTTCCTTTCACACACAATGGTATCTGACATCATGACAAAGGATATCACCACCATAAGAGAGGGTATCAGTATTGAAGATGCTGCAAGGGTTATGTATGAGAGGGAAGTCACACATTTGCCAGTGGTGTCCATGAATGACAAATTGGTGGGTATAGTGACCTCATGGGACATATCCAGAGCAGTTGCACTAAAGTGCAGGACCCTGGACGAAATAATGATAACAAATGTCATAACATCCAGATTAGATGACCCTATCGAACTTGCAGCCAGAAGAATGGAAACCCATAACATCTCAGCTTTGCCTGTTGTTGATGAGCATCAAAAGATCATTGGAGTAATAAACAGTGAGAGTATAAACAAATTGGTAGGGTCTTATTGAACAATAATTACCTTGAATATCTGTCCAACCATTAAAGTAATTCTCAAACAACAATTGTTAATGGAAGACTGATAAGGTATCAACAACAAAGTATAGCGATCCTACAGATCCCAAGACAGAGACATGCTCAAATGAACGATCCAAACAAAGAGATCAAATTTGATGACAATGCTAAAATTATTCTGTTTTGTGAAGATCGCAAAGGTATTACGATATACCGGGACCGTTCACGTTCAGATGATCATCATGGCAAAGGAAAATGAATTAGGGGATATATGTCGTATTTGTTGATAAGAGGTTTTTGAATGACAGAATTGAAGGATCTTATACAAACAGCTACGGACATGGGTTCATTTTCCACACTCCTGAAAGCAGCTAAATTGCTCGGGTTTACAGAGAAATTCCGCGCCGGTGAAACATACACGATCTTTGCTCCGCTGGAAAATGTGTTCGACGAGATACCTGATAGTGTGATAGATGAATCCTTTGATGATGAGGAATATCTACTGGATATAATCAACTATCATATTGTTCCGGGAAAATATATGGTAGAGGAACTTGAAAGAATTGATTCACTTAAAGCTTTCAATGGGCGGGTCATTACGATCACAAGTGATGATGGTATCCATATCAACAATATCAAAATAGTGAAGCCAGATATTGAATGCAGCAATGGCGTGATCCATGCTATAGATAGTATACTTCTTCCATGATTTTGATCAAAACAGGATGTTAGCAACAAACAGGAAAATCCATTTGTGAAATTGACTTGAATAAGATTAGCACTATGAAGATAACATTTATTTTGTATTTAATGATGTTGATGAATACAATGAAAAACTTGCAATAGTATATCTCAGTACCCATGGCAATACAAGGATCATGGCAGAAACCATAGCCGATGGTGCCAGATCAAGACACTTTATGTGGATATTGATAGTTTCTAAATTTAAAGATGCGTTTACTCACACGATCTTAAAGAGAAACCGTTTTTTGTAATTTACATACAACAAAAAATCACAGATAAGGTTTATGATACATCATACATTAACTGTATTTAATGTTCTCATAGGCTTTATGAGATATGAAGATACTGCAAAAGGCGTGGCTATGGAAGTGAATGATTGTTTCGTGAAGGTAATTGTGGGAAAATATAATAACAGGGTCTTGGGTGCGCATATCATTGGTCCTCATGCCTCGATCCTTATTCACCAAAATCATACCTCTGATGTACACCCATGAACAAACTGATGACCCTATAATGCATGGTATGGATATTCATCCCGCATTGAACGAGGTTGTGACAAGGGCATTTCATTCATTGATGACACCGAAACATTATCATCATGTTCTTGAACATTTGGGACTGGATCATTGATGTAAAGATTTTGAAAATGGCCAGATCTATAACTTCGTGATACCTGGCTCACAGCTTCTTTTCAAATTTCCCGGACCAGAGAGAAACAAATACGATAAAGCTCAGGATAAACACAAAGATCATGCCTGCCATGATATCCACCTGAGTGTACAGTGATGTAGTTAGCCTGCTGTTCTTAAGCATTGCCAGCAACATGAACACAGCACAAATCAGAACGGATGATGCAATACTGGCAATCAGGACATATCTTCCTTTTTTATTGTCCATATTTTCCCCCTTCCATCACTGTTATCATTTGATCCTGCTCCGTTTCATGAGCAGCGAATTTGTCATCACAGATACCGAACTCATTGCCATGAAAGCAGCTGCGAGTGTAGGAGTTATCAGGATATGATGGACCAGCGGATAGAGGATACCTGCAGCGATTGGGATTCCTATACTGTTATACCCAAATGCCCAAAAAAGATTCTGTTTGATCTTACGCATGGTGAGTTTGCTAAGCCGAATGGATGCCACCACGTCACGTACGTCGTTCTTGATCAGCACGATCTGTGCAGATTCCATGGCAACATCGGTCCCGGCACCCATGGCGATCCCTATGTCTGCCTGCATAAGTGCAGGTGCGTCGTTGATACCGTCACCAACCATTGCCACGATCTTACCTTCATCCTGCAATTTCCTGATCTCTTCAGCTTTGTCCTCTGGCAGGACCTCTGCCAGCACCCGGTCGATGCCTGCCTGCTCTGCAATTGCAGAAGCGGTCCTTTCGTTGTCGCCAGTGATCATGACCACTTCGATCCCCATCATGTGCACTTCATCTATGGCTTCCTTTGAGTGTTCTTTCAGGGTATCTGCAACTGCCACAATACCTATGGCTTCACGGTCCACAGCAATGAGCATTGCAGTTTTCCCTTCCTGTTCCAGTTTCTCCATACTCATATTCATATTTGAAATATCAATATCTTTTTCTGCCATTAGCTTACGTGTACCCAGAAGTATCTGTCTTCCATCAAATCCAGCTTCGATCCCCTTTCCAGGAATAGACCTGAACGAATCCGTATCTCCAAAATGTATGTTGCGTGATCGTGCACCGTTCACGATGGCTTCACCGAGCGGATGTTCTGATCCTTTCTCAGCTGTTGCTGCCAGGAGCAGTACTTCCTCTTTGGTGTGACTTGGGGTTCTGATGACATCTGTGAGCTGTGGTTTCCCCCTGGTTAACGTTCCGGTCTTGTCAAACACTATGGCATTAAGCTTGTGTGTCGTCTCCAGAGCTTCGCCACCTTTTATCAGGATCCCGTTCTCTGCACCCTTTCCGGTTCCTACCATTATTGCAACCGGTGTTGCAAGACCCACTGCACATGGGCAGGAGATCACAAGTATTGTTATAGCGATCAACAGGGAGAACAGGAAAGGACTTGTAAATGATCCCGCAACCCCATATATCTCATAACCTGCAAAGAACCAGAAGAAGAATGCAAGAAGCGATATCATGAGTACTACCAGGATAAAATGTCCTGCCACCACGTCTGCGATCCTCTGTATCGGCGCTTTGGATGTCTGGGCATCTTCCACGAGTTTTATGATCTGTGCAAGAGCTGTATCTGCGCCGACCTTTGTTGCCCTGAACTTTATAAGACCCGATCCATTGATGGTAGCACCTATCACAGGATCGTCCGGATTCTTTTCTACAGGAATACTCTCTCCGGTTACCATTGACTCATCCACAGCAGACATCCCTTCGATTACGATACCATCAACAGGTAGTTTTTCACCCGGACGGACCAGAACGATATCATCCACTGCTACATCTTCAACAGGAACTTTCATTTCCATGTTATTCCGTATGATCCTGGCAGTCTTTGCCCGAAGTCCCATCAGCTTCCTGATAGCTTCGGAGGTTTTACCTTTCGTTTTTGCTTCCAGATATCTCCCGAACACGATGAATGTTATCAGCATGGCTGCAGAATCAAAATATGTATGCTCGTAACCAGGTCCAAGATCCAAAAATGCCGCAGCCACACTGACCGCATAGGCAGCACCCGTCCCGGTTGATATGAGAAGGTTCATATCGGTTATGCCATGCTTTAGTCCCTTGTATGTCCCGACAAAGAACTGACGTCCGGGAAAAAGCATTACAATGGTTGTCAGCAGGAACAGGACCATATTATTTGCCATAATAGGTGGAACGAAACCCAGCTGGTTTGGGAAGGCACCGCTCATTCCTCCCAGCGAAATGGGTATCACCAACACGATCGCGATGATAAGGTTGGTACGCTGTTCTTCGATCTCCCTATCCCACAGTTTGCGTTCCCGGTCCTCTTCCTCCTTCCCAACTTTGGGAAATGCAGTGTATCCTATACTCTCGATAATCGATACCATCTCGTTTATAGACACTCGCATAGGATCGTATTCAACATGTGCTGTTGCCAATGGGAAATTGACAGATACTGATCTGATCCCATTTAATTTCTGAAGCGTTTTCTCGATGTTCCGGGTACATGCCACACAGGTCATACCACCAACATCAAAGATTATTTCATCCTTCACCACACCGTACCCGATCCCAACGATGACATCTTCGAGTTCACGGGGTATGATAAGAGTGGGATCATATGTAACAGATGCCTTTTCCAGAGGAAAGTTGACAGTTGCACTCAAGACTCCGGGTTGTTTGGCAAGTGTAATTTCGATGTTCCGAGCACATGCTGCACAGGTCATGCCAGAGATATTATATGTTCTTTCAACCGTGGTTCCAAGTACAGGTTGTTCGGATTTTCCGTCATCAACGATTATAGGGCAGTATTGTGTATCATCCGGCTGCACTGGAGATGAGGCAGATCTATCATGGCATACCTCATAACCCGCATTCTCCACAGCTTGTTTTATCTCATTGAGGTTCATTAAACTGTCATCATATGTGATGGTAGCGTTTTCATCCTCCAGACTGACATTCACTGCTTCAATACCTTTGACATTTGAAATAGCATCGCTCACTCGTTTCTGACAATGTCCGCATGTCATTCCACAGATATTTATGGTACCCTTCATACCAATCTCAACCTTTCCGATTGCATGATCATATGGGTATTATCTGCACTGGATCTATGCTTTATACCCCACTTTGACAACAGCCCCTTTGATCGCTTCAATATCTGTCTTTTCCGGATCATACATCACTTTTGCCTGTCCTTCTTCAAGACCCACCTCTACGTGAGAAACACCATCAATTGCTGATATGGCATTGGTAACAGTTGTCTGGCAGTGTCCACACGACATTCCTTCGATCTTTATTTTAGTTTCTGGCATGATCATACCACCTGTCTTATACTAATTGTATGTTGGGAAGGATCAATAGTATCGTTAAATACATATAGGATATCTTTTAATGATAATATTTATGCTTAACGGTGTTAACATTTATATAAAAACATTACTGTTATGCATAAAGATTAATGATACGATGGTAATATGCGAGCTAAAAAAGAAATAATTGATAAGATAAATTTATTGAAAAAAGAGCGCAATGCTGTGATCCTTGCTCATAATTATCAACGAGTTGAGGTTCAGGAGATTGCGGATTTTGTGGGTGATTCGCTTGGACTCAGCCAGCAGGCTGTAACACAGGATGCAGATGTGATCGTTTTATGTGGTGTACATTTCATGGCAGAGAGTGCCGCGATCCTGAGTCCGGATAAGACTATCCTGATCCCGGAACCTGATGCCAGATGTCCCATGGCTGCAATGATCAATGTGGAATCGCTCCGAAAGGCAAAGGAGGAACACCCTGACGCAGTTGTGGTGTGCTATGTCAATTCAACAGCTGCGGTAAAGGCGGAATGTGATATATGCTGCACATCCGCAAACGCCGTGGATGTTGTGAACATACTGGATGCGGACAAGATATTATTCGTGCCTGACAAGAACCTGGCACACTACGTTTCATTACACACCAACAAGACGATCATCCCCTGGGATGGGTACTGTCCGGTCCATCATGAGATATTGTTAGAAGATGCACAGATGATAAAGGAAATGCATCCGAATGCCGAATTCCTGGCGCATCCTGAATGTCGCAGTGAGGTGCTGGAGGTTGCAGATCAGGTGTTGAGCACAACCGGGATACTAAAATATGTGAAAGGATCAGATAACCGGGAGTTCATCATAGGTACGGAAAATGCTATCCTGTACAGATTAGAGAAGGAGAATCCCAATAAACAGTTTTATCCGATATCAGAGTACACCTTTTGCTCGAACATGAAAATGATATCATTGAACACTGTATTACGTTCGCTTGAGAAAATGGAGCATGTTGTGACTGTGACTGAAGATATAAGGATTCGGGCTAAGCGCACACTTGACCGGATGCTGGAAGTCAAACGCAGCAAATAATAATTTATAATAAATTTCTAACAAGAAGTGTTTGATCATGGATGCATGTACGGCAATCAAAGATCGCATAATGGTATGTTCGATCTGTAATATATCGTTCCTTCTTCATAACCGAAGACGAGAGGATAGACCAAGACACCCTTTTTCACAGCCAGATCAAGGATATCTGCAAACTCAGGGTCTATTTCCCTGTTAGCAGCAAAATATTCAGCATCTGGTCTGAACACAAGTATGAGAATTGCACCGGAATCTCCTTTTTCCACTGCTTTTATCAGTTCTCCAACATGCCTCCTCCCCCGGGATGTTGGTGCGTCCGGAAAGAGGGCCACCCCCTCATCAGTCAATGTACATCCTTTCACTTCAACCCAGATCCTCTTTCCATCTTTATTGAGAAGGAAGTCCAATCTACTGTTTCCGAATCGTTGCTCAGGTTTCACGTCATCCACTTTACCGAAGGGACTGATCTCATGATCACCCATTCGGCTATTTTCCTGTGATAAGCAGAGTTCACAAGGATCCAATAGTCTCCGAACTTCGCTGCGATCAGGTCCCAGCATATCTTTCGTTTCTTACCATCTGCTTTTCTCAAAAGGACCCGGTTTCCGGGATACAGTAATTCTATCAACCGTCCGGGATCGTGTATGTGTACTTTCTCATTGTTCATTCCCTCAGGGCTGATAAAATCCACGATCCCCAGGAATCTGTTTTCCCTGTAAACTTTTTGTGTTCAGACGGTTTTTGGACAAGTAAAGATGGATTCTCTTATACCTCCATAATTCACAGTGCTTTCTTCCCGATCTGAGCTATGGTACGATCGATATCCTCTTTCAGCTCATCCGGCAGTCCGATGATCCCTACGTCCAGGAAACCACGTACGATCATGCCGACAGCCTCATCTTCGGAAAGACCGCGGGCCATGAGATATTCCACCTGTTCTCGTGCAATACGTCCCACAGCAGCCTCATGAGTTAACTCGATGTCGTCCACATTAGCTTCGAGGACGGGGATGGCACGCTGTGATCCTTCATTGCTCAGGACAAGACCATGGCATTCCAGATGTCCTTTGGAGTTCTTTGCATTCCCGATCATTTCTCCTCTGGCAATGACTTTGCCACCTGTGGTGATGGTACGTGAGATTAGCTCTGCACGAGTATCGGTGGCATTGAGGACCACTCGACTTCCGAGGTCCAGCTCGGAGCCGGGATGGGCAACAGCTATGGTATTAAAACGGACGAATGCTCCTTTTCCTTCCAAATAAGCGGTGGGATAGCTTTGGATCGATTTGACTGGTTTGAGACAGATATAATTGTTGATGAATGTAGCACCTTCTTCAAGGTGGATCACAGTCCGAGGACGTACGCCGATCTGCTCAGCCCAGTTGTGTATCATGGTGAAGTTCAGGGTCGCACCCTTCTTGACATACATCTCAGATATGCCCAGATGCATTGCTCTTTCAACACCTTTACTGGTCGTACAGCCGGTCACCACATCAAGACGTGCGTTCTCTTCAACGATCACAATGTTGTGTACGGTCTGCGACACGTCCTTTGATCCTATTACTAAACAGGTCTGGACTGGTAACATTGTTTTTATTCCCTTTGGCGCTCGTATAAAGTAGCCGTCCGCATTTTCAAGATAACTGGCAGCTGTATATTTATCAGCATCCGGGGACACGAGATTCCAGGAATAATCCGCAAGCCATTCATGTTTTTCAAGTGCATGATGCAGAGACATTAGTTCAATGTTCGCATCGGATATTGATGAGTGTGAGATAGCATTGTCCATCATTAAGATGCTGCCCAATCGTCCCTCGCCGCTTGGAACGATACCCACGTTAAGCAATGTCCTTTGTGTATCCTCATCCAGATCATTGAGATCCTCGGTGTATTCACCTTCCTGTGACGTTACATTGAACTTATCAAGATCAAAATCTTCCCCATAGGCTGCGGTTTTGTTGAGGGCTGTTTTTGCGTTCAGTTTCAGATTCTTTTTCTCTTGCATGTGACACACTCCTCATATCCTGATGTCTTTATTTCTTTCAAGAGGTCACGCGGATTACCGGAACACATGACAGTCCCATTGCACAGAATGTAACCTTTGTCCGCTTCAATGAAATCCATTATCTGACCAGTATGGGTTATTATAAGGGATGAATTTCCCCGTTCATGACGTTCACCCACACATTTTGACTCGCCAAGCAACAGATCATTTATAGTCGCACCGACCTCTTCGATGCTCATCAGATCCACGCCCGACTCTGGTTCATCGAGCAAATACAGACAGGGTTTCTGTGCTGACAATTGCAACAGTTCAGAACGTTTGATCTCTCCCCCAGAAAATCCAACATTGATATCCCTATCCATAAAGCGTACCATATCAAGGTACTCAGCTCTCTTTTCGATGTCAGTATTGTCTTTTGCTATGACGCCTACAAGGTCACGAAGTTTGACACCGGTCATATTTGGTGGTCGTTGGGTCATGATCCCAATTCCCCTTTCAGCTCTTTCGTTCACTGGCAGATGGGTGATATCCTCTCCATTAAAAAGGATCTGCCCCTTCACCACATTGTATCCACTAAATCCCATAAGGGTCATTAACAATGCAGATTTCCCTGCTCCATTGGGCCCAAAAAGAACGGTGGTATATCCTTTTTCAACTTCCAGGTTAACGTTTTTCAATAGAACCCTTCCGCCAACTTCAACTGAAAGATCTTTTACCTCTAACATCGAATCCTCCGAATGCTTTAATATATTGTACAATTGCCTGTAATCACAATGCTGATAATGTCATACATCATTTATATGATGTTCGTAAGCATGAAGCAATTCATGAAACGAATTTATATCTAAAAACAAGAGCACTTATGTTCCACCATATACTAAATCTGAGTTTGGACCATAAGAATATGTTGATATTGTCCGATCTTCACTCATCAACATACTTCGCCAGCGTCTTCCAAAACTCAGCCAGATCAATAGGTTTTGCAATATAATC
>JAIOTO010000132.1 GCA_021106765.1 Methanosarcinaceae archaeon | reverse complement strand
TCCGCATCGTTTCAATCTTTCCGATTCGATAATGGTGAAGGACAATCACATCAAGATCATGGGGTTGAAAGAGGCCATCAGTTCAGCGAAGTCCCGGGCGAGCTTCACACACAGGATAGATGTGGAGGTGGGGTCTGCTGAAAATGCACTGGTCGCAGCCGAAATGGGAGTGGATATCATTATGCTTGATAATATGGATCCCGGGCAGGTGATCGATATTGTAGATATGTTGAAACATAAGGGGCTGCATAATGATGTTATTATAGAGGTGTCTGGAGGGATCGATCTTGGCAACATCCGGGAGTATGCAAAGACCGGAGTGGATGTGATCTCAGTGGGCTCTCTGGTACATCATTCTAACTGGATCGATGTAAGTCTGGAGATGTCAGATGAGGGATGAGTGACAGCATCACAAGGTTTATATCAATATTCGAACATTGTACTTTGATAACAGGTCTATATATACAATAATTTTCAGATCGTTGAGGGAACCATGGTCCAGACAAAAAGGATGCTTGTACTAATAATCTGCATTGTACTGCTTTCGATGATGTCGGCGGGCAATGCTTCAGCCAAACAGATCCTTTACAATAGTACAATTGAAGACGGTGATGGCTATCAGATCAACAATTATGTGATCGATGTCACCGATGTTTTTGTGGATGCAGAAACAGCTGTATTCAAGGTATATGAAAAAGATGATCTGAAACATGACAAGATGATCGGTGATGACAAATCGTTCTCCTTTGAGATAGAGGGAGAGGATGTTGAGGTTACACTGGTGTCCGTTGGCGGGGGTATACTTCCAAGAGTCACAGTTACCATAACGATCTCCGATGATGATATCGTTCATACTAAAGGTGTGGTGGATGGTGGTCATGATAAGGCATCCTTCTCCGGTACACCGATACTCGAGATCACCAAGACCGTCAGCCCACAGGAGATTGCGGTTGGTGAAACGGCCAGGGTTACTGTCAGTGTGACGAACGCAGGCGACGACGACGCTACAGGTGTCAGGTTCTCTGATTCGATCCCGGCACGGTTCGTGTTGCAGGAGTCATTTGTCAGTGAGACCGGTAAGATGTCCCTGGATATAGGAGACTCGCGACAGATATTCATTTACGAATTAAAAGCAACAGAATCCGGTACCTTTACACTAGATCCGACCACAGCAACGTTCTCTAACGAAGCAGGGGGTGATTTCCCCCAGGCATCGTCGAACTCTCCGACACTTACCGTTGAAGGGGATAGCCTCGAAGAAGCAATGAAGGAAGCTGAATTACAGTTCACAATATCTCTGGAACCTACGAGTGTTCAACGAACAGGTTTCATCGATGTTAAAGTCCACATAAAGAATACAGGCGATGCTCCGGCAGAAGGAGTTTCAATGGACATACTGATACCGGACGGATTGGAATTTGAAGAGGGTGACGACGAGATCGAGGTCGTGGGAAACGTTCCAAAGCTTTACCTTTCATCTTTTGGACTGCAACAGGAAAAGGAGATCTCCTATAGGGTGAAGGCCAACAGTGAGGGGACCTATACGATCACAACACAGTATTCATACCAGTATGATAATGCTGTTGACGAAGATCTCCAAGAGGTCAGCGACGAGTTGACGACAACCAGTATTCAGGTGGTCAAGGGGCAATATGATAGTCTCCTTGAGCAGCCGATATATGTTTATGCCATCCCTCTTGTACTTATTATTGCGATAGGTGGCTGGATATTCTATCGTCACCGGCAGTACAGATTCTGATGTATATGATCATATTATTATACATCATATTACTATATTTAACAGTACAATATTAAAATCATCATCGCTGGAGGAGTTATTTGCTGAATATACTGATCATAGGCAATGGGCAGTGCGGGAATCGTATCCTTGATGCCGTCAATAAGGAAGCGTTTGGGGGCAAGGGAAAGCTTGCAAAGTTCTACTCCAAGCAGAAATACAAGAGCAGAGTTGAAACAATTGCTATCAACACCGCTGTGAACGATCTCAAGGAACTGAAATATACCAAGGCGAAGGACAGAATACATATTCCCCACCTGCATGGGGTTGGGGCAAACAGGAACGTAGGTAAGCAGGTATTTGCAGAGAACCATTCCCATATCATGCGTCAGATCGAGGAACGCGGCAGCTTCGATGTGGCATTTGTCATAACATCTGCATCAGGAGGGACCGGTTCCTCTTTCACTCCTCCTCTGATCAAGGAGATAAAGGAACGGCATGATTTCCCGGTCTATGCCATCGTGGTGTTGCCTTTCAGGGAGGAAGGTTCCCTGTACCTGCAGAATACTGCTTTCTGTCTCAAGGATATACGCGAAACTGGTGTGGATGGGATCATCCTTGCTGATAACCAGTTCCTGAAACAACTTGGCGGGGATGTAGAATCTGCTTATAATTCCATCAATGATATGATCGCAAAACGCATCCTGTTCCTTCTGGATGCACTGGACAGCGAAATGATGATGGTAACGGATCTCGGTGATTTCAAAACGGTCATGAGTGGAGGAGCGGGGATTGCTACAATAGGTTTCTACCAGGCCGAAAAGGATGAGCCTATCAGGACCACCATCCAGAAATCACTGTCTCCGGCAGGTCTCCTCTTTTCGACAGATGTATATGAAGAGGCCAGCAGGTCCATGATCATCATAAGGGGTGACAAGAGTTACCTGAGTATAGATGAGATCTCCACCGAAGTGGAGAAGCTATCCGCATCGGTGGGGCATGTGTTCAAAGGGATCATTGTGCGAAAAGGGGAAAGACCACAGGTCTTATCGGTCCTCACTTTGGAATCAGCATCCGAGCTTGAGAACCTGTATGCGGTTGCAATAGATGCTATCAATGAGGAACGTGAAAAGAAAGCACGTGTGTTAGAAGATAGGAATGTCGATAAGGTGTTCTCAAAGATCGATGGTCTTGAACCTCAATACTAAATTGCTGTCTGGCTATATATCTTGATCAGCAGCTATCGCTGTGGAACATATTGGTCCGCCAGGCAATCCGATCCTCATTCTGCTGAGAGGAGAAGGATAATTGATAATTAAATGCAGAATGATCACTGTTCGGTACAAGTATGGAAGATAATCCCAACATTATTGAGATACGAGATCTTGTCAAGGTGTACACCGACGGCCTGGGAGTCAGGGCATTGGATAATCTTGATCTGACAGTAAAGCGTGGCGAGTTCCTATCCATCATTGGGCCTTCGGGTTCCGGTAAAAGTACCCTGTTACATATGATTGGGATATTGGACACGCCTACCTCGGGGACCGTATTGATCGATGGGCGCAATGTGACATCAATGTCAGATGCTGAGCGTTCCCAGGCCCGCAATGAAATGCTGGGTTTCATCTTCCAGCATCATCATCTGCTGCCGGACTTCACGGCGTTGGAGAACGTGATGATGCCATTGTTGATCGCAGGCAAGAGTAGAAAGGATGCCAATAAGGCTGCACAGGAATTGCTTGCTGAAGTTGGTCTGAGCGATCGTATGGAGCACAGGCCCAATCAGTTATCCGGGGGACAGAATCAGAGAGTGGCAGTTGCAAGGGCACTTGTAAATGATCCAATGATCGTTATTGGGGATGAACCTACAGGAAATCTCGATACCAGGTCAAGCGACAGGATATATGAACTGCTCCGCAAACTCAATCGTGAGCACAAACAGACATTTATCCTTGTAACACATGATGAGCAAATGGCAGAGAAGACCGATCGTATCGTGCGATTGGTCGATGGAAAGATCGTTGATATTTGATAGTTGATATTTGATAGTCGAGGTAGTATAATGGAATATAGCAAAGGTACGATCGGACGAGTATTCATGGTCAGAGTGGATCACGGAGAGGATCTGCTCTCTGAACTTGAAGGATTAGCAGTGACCGAGAACATCCATTCCGCAATGTTCATGCTGCTGGGAGCGGTAGGTAATGTGGACATGGTCGTAGGTCCCAGAAATAGATCAGTTCCCCCTGAACCCATGTGGGCCGGCTGCAATGATCCCCATGAGGTACTCGGTATAGGAAACATCTTTTCAGACCAGGGGCATCCAAAGATACATCTTCATACAGCTGCTGGCAGAGGCGAGGATGTGAAGATCGGTTGCATGCGTGGAGACAGCGAGACCTTCATGGTATTCGAGGTATTTATCATGGAGATCGACGGCATAGAGGCTTTCCGATCGTTCGATAGCAAGAAGGGTTTTTCCCCGATCAACTTTGGTCTTTGAGATCCTCGTCGTGGTAGCTGGATACAGGCTCTGATGTATTGAACCCTGACATCTCGTCCCCCCGACACAGTTCTCTGAGTCGATCGATAATATCTATCTGTTCCCTGTTCCGTTCGAGTATCTGAGTTTCGTGGTCCTGCACAATGTGTTGCAGGGCAACCTTAAGATGATAATATTTTGTTGGCCTGCCCCTATCCATTGTGGTCTTTTCGCTTCTCTGCTCGATCCATCCCCTTTCATAGAGTGAGCTCATGGCAACACTGACCTCGGATTGTCGTAGTCCCATCTTTAGTTCTATATCCTGAGATGTCAGTTCCTCCCCATTGAGAAGACAGACGATGGATATGGCCTCTATGCGCGGGACTCCTATGGTCTGCAGGAGCTGAATGATCACATTTTCATTTTCACTTATGTGATGTATGCTGGAATTTATCATCTCTTTATGTAAGACTCCACCCCATATATAATTAATGAACATATATAATATGGATAATATCTTCATCGTTCACTGGATATTCGGGTCCCAAAGCCCGAAATCTTACAATATGCAGTAATGATATATACGGTCATCACTTATTCTTCCCTATACGAATTCAAATGGTGAAAACATGAGCTATATCGCAGATGAGTCCAGATACGGAATAGATACGGTGCATGCAAGGGAGATCCTCGATTCAAGGGGTAATCCTACGGTAGAAGTGGATGTATACACAGGTTGTGGATCCGGCAGGGCAAGCGTGCCTTCCGGTGCTTCCACCGGTACCAATGAAGTAATGGAATTGAGGGACAAAGAGGCTGATCGTTATGGTGGCAAAGGTGTCCTCGATGCAGTTGACAATGTGAATACGACCATTGCCAGCGAAATAATGGGTATGGATGTCAGGGATCAGCGAGGGATCGATGAACTGATGATCGTTCTGGATGGTACTGATAACAAGGCGGCATTTGGTGCTAATGCGATACTGGGTGTGTCCATGGCCGTTGCGAAGGCCGCAGCCGATTCGCTGAACATGCCTCTGTATCGTTATCTTGGCGGCTCGAATGCATGTACTCTGCCGGTACCTACGATGAACGTGCTCAATGGTGGAGAACACGCAGGCAATGACCTGTCCATCCAGGAATTCATGATCCAGCCCAAGGGTGCTGACACGTTTTCCAATGCTCTTCGTATGGGAAGTGAGACCTACCATACTCTTGGCAAGGTGCTGGAGTCAAAATATGGCGCATCTGCAACCAACGTTGGTTATGAAGGAGGTTACGCACCCCCCATCGGGCAGACCAATGATGCCCTGGATGCCCTGGTAACTGCTATTGAAGAGGCAGGTTATTCCGAATCAGAGATCACTATCGGCATGGATGCTGCAGCATCGGAGTTCTTTGACGGGGAACATTATTCTATTGATGGAAAGATGCTCTCTCCGGGTGAACTGACAGACTTTTATGTAGATCTGATCAACACATACCCGATCATCATGATCGAGGATCCTTTCCAGGAGGAAGCCTTTGAGGACTTCGCTAATCTAACCCGCGAGGCATGGGAGTCGATCATCGTTGGAGATGATCTCTTTGTGACCAATGTGAACAGGCTTTCCAAAGGGATCGAGATAGACGCAGGCAATGCTCTTTTACTCAAGGTTAACCAGATAGGCACTCTCTCTGAGGCATTCGATGCTGCGAATATGGCTATGCGTAGCGGCTATAGTGTGGTTGTCAGCCATCGCTCTGCGGAGACCGAAGATCCAATGATCGCTGATATTTCAGTTGCTCTTGGTGCGGATATGATCAAGACCGGAGCACCTGCACGCAGTGAGCGTACTGCCAAGTACAACCAGTTGCTCAGGATAGAGGAGGATCTGGGAGACGTTGCACGGTATATGCAATTATAATTTGTTCATATTCGCTACATGAGATCTGCTGATGTATGAGTTCCAGATAGCTCGCAGGCACATCACCTCAAAGCAGAGGCATACACTCTTCTCGGTATTGTCCGTAGCTCTGGCTATCGGCATGATCGTTTCCCTGATGTCAATGATGTCAGGTTTTAGCGAAGAGCTCATTCAGATGACCGTGGAGAACTCTGCCCATATAGTCGTTAATTCCCCGAATGATGACGGCAGCGGTGATATCCATCTGTATCAGCATTATACATCCCAGATCGCTGCCATGGAAGGTGTCACAGCAGTCTCTCCCCGCATTCTGGCCCAGGCGGCAATAAGTTATAGGGATAACTCTGCGGGTGTCCTGCTCAATGGGGTGGACCCACCGTTTGAAAATGCGGTCATGCAGGTAACTGACGATGTGGTGGCAGGTAGTTTCATTGATCTCTCACGTACCGACCGTGGTATTGTTCTGGGTGACAAGCTGGCAGAAGAGCTTGAGGTGGACGTAGCTGATCGTGTAGATCTCGTTTCCCCTGGTAAAAACGCCATGTCCCTGCGTGTTATAGGCATTATTGATACCGGTACTGGTCTGGATGAAACACTTGCCTATGCCAGACTGGGTACGGTACAGGACTTCTATGACAAAGAGGGTGTCGTAAGTTCCATTGCGGTCCGTACCAATGATCCCTATCAGGCCAATACCATTGCAACCACCATCCGGCAGAAGACAGGACTGGATGCTATGAGCTGGACAGAGGCCAACAGTGAGATTCTAGGACTGCTCAATACACAGACACTCTTTGTCTGGATATATTATGCCCTGATCTATGCTATGGCAGGTTTTGGAATCGTCAACATGTTGATCACCATCGTCATGGAAAAGAAAAGTGAGATCGGCATGCTCATGGCCATGGGTACATCCAAGCGAAGTATCACATTGATCTTCCTGATCGAATCGACCATCCTTGGTACCATGGGGCTGGTGGTGGGGTGTATCCTCGGATACCTGGTCTCTGTGGGTCTTGGAATGTACCAGATCGATCTTCCGGCAGATATGTATTTTGGTATAACCACAATGCCGATGAAGATCGAAATCATGAACTTCGTGTATGCGGCAGGCTTTGCTTTTGTGCTCAACGTTATCGCAGGGGTATATCCCGCACGACGGGCTGCAAATCTCGATCCTGTGGAAGCGATAGAAAGCGTATGAAAATATGTTCAGAAATCAAAGAGAGAGCTCTGTGTCTTCTCATCATCCGTGGAAGAGATAGTCTCCTCCCGTATCGGGGTCATATCCCTGTTATGTATCTTCTTATCGCTATCAGGCGATTGAGTAAAATCGAACAGTCCCTTCTGCTTTGAGTCATGGTCCAGTGTTGCTATGTCCACACCGAACACACCAAGTATTCTTGATACAGGAGGCAGGATCTGTTTCTGTATATAATATTCCACATC
>JAIOTO010000052.1 GCA_021106765.1 Methanosarcinaceae archaeon | reverse complement strand
ACTGACCGTATGATCTCATTATTAAGAATTATTATTTGAGGTTTCCTGTTCCACTGTCCTTGATCGTCTATCCTTTACTGCTCTGCGCACAACATCCGAAGATTCGGTCACCAGCATCTGACGTAACTTCATACTTTTAAAAGAAGAACGTACTTCGTCAATACGTTCTGCTGCAACTTCCAGCAACGAGCTATCAAATTCCGGGAACTGAATATCTATATATTCCCTGGGATCTTCCTGTTTAACCTCGAGGGTGCGGGATAGGTCAGGATACGTCCTCTCTCCGGTCAGCATTGACCGAATACCCTCTTTCCACTGATTTGCCCAGGGTGATTCCGGAATATGTGTATGGTTCGCCTTTGTACGATCCACACGCATTACATCAACATGGCATGCGTTCACACAGGCACCACAGTAGGTGCAGAGATCCTCTCGCATCGCTATCTTTTTGCCATCATTTGGGACATACCACATGTGTGATGGGCAAACATTGAAACAACCATGGCAACCCTGCGGATCGCATTTATCGATATTGGCTTCTACAAGGAAGATATCGCCATCAAACGGCTTTTTCAGATCCACCGCATCATAGGGACAGACAGCATTGCACCATCCACACAATGTACATTTATCATCATCGATAACAACATTGCCCTGGATCTCAGGAGCCTCACCTCTTTTTTCCCCCCTGACCCTTATCGCATCCTCAGGACAGATGTCCTGGCACAGCACACAGTAATCACATAGTTCCTCATCGATCATGACCTGTTCAAAAGGTATTGGGTTGGTGGGACTCGTCTCCTTTTCAACCATTATAAAAGCATCACAGAAATCTGCACATACCCCACAACGATTGCATTTATTATCATATATCTCAATCTCACCATCCATGTTTTCCTTAAAGGGAGCAATGTCTTCTTTTTTGGAAAAGGTGAACTCGACCTTGATCGCATCCTCTGGACATGCAGCTTCACACAAACGGCAGGGGAGACAATTTTTGTTGAGATCCACAGATGTATCAAAGGTCGGGAACAGATCCTCTTCAGGAAAAATACCCTCTGAGCTCATTTTGAAAGCATTGACCGGACAGAAATTTGCACACATCGAACAGAATGTACATTTATCCAGATCCATCATTACCGGCGGGGCATCCATTCCTGTTGCTATTTCATGCATGGGGCCAAGTTCAAGTGCCTGGGTCGGACAAACATCAATACAGAGCCCACATCCGTTACATCGTTTATAGTCGTACTCGAGGATCTTTGTAGAGACCTCTGTCATTTGCTTATAATTAAAATGGGTACCTTCAATATCCATTTCTTTTGACACGGAAAGGGAGATCTCATCATGTTCATCGCTCATCGGTACCCTCCCGGAACTCCGAACCTATGGGACCTATTTCGCTCAGATCATCAACAAGCTCTTTAATGATGCCTGCGAAACGTTCGCCTTCGGCCGCAGATATCCACTCGGTCCTTAGCCGGCGTGGATCCATGCCTATATCTTCAAGGACACCTTTTAGTGTATCCAACCTCTGCTCAGCACTATAGTTCCCGGTGATGTAATGACATTCTCCCAGGCGGCAACCTGCGACCAGTACTCCATCAGCACCGCCTCGCAGTGCCTCAAGTACAAATTCGGGATCGACACGTCCTACACACATCACACGAATGATGCGTACATTTGTCGGATACTGGATCCTGGAGGTTCCGGCAAGGTCTGCGCTGGCGTAGCTACACCAGTTACACAAAAACGCCACGATAAGGGGGAACTCGTCCTTTACCTCGACAGCTGCCCTTACCTGTGCCAGGATCTGATTGTCGGTATGACCACGCATACATATGGCATCACTTGGACATGATGCACTGCAGCTTCCACAGCCACTACAGGAAATCTCGTCTACTACTGCCTTTTTATCGACCATCGTTATCGTGCCGAAGTTGCAGACATCTGTGCAGAGCCCACAACCTATACACCTGGACGGGTCTACATGTGCACTCAGGGGATCTGTCCTGAGTTCCCCTTTATTGAGAAGCCGCATTACCCGTGAGGCAGCAGCGCCTCCCTGTGCGATGGATACCTGTATTTCCTTGGGACCTGATGCACAGCCAGCGATGAAGATCCCATTGATGTGTGCATCAACAGGACGCATCTTCGGATGAGCTATTGAGAAAAAACGATCAGGGCGACGAGCCAGGTTCAGCATCCTGGCGATCTGTGGAGAATCTGAAGTTGCCTCCATTCCGGTCGAAAGCACGACCAGATCATATGTTTCCTCCCTTACCTCACATTCAAGAGTATCCTCATACCGAAGTACAGGCCTCTTGTCTGGTCCCATCCAGACCTCTGCCACTTTCCCACGGATGAAATCAACCCCCATGGACTGGGTCTTGGTATAATACTCTTCATACATCTCCCCACCTGCACGCACATCAATATAATGGATCGTGATATCCGTATCAGGATACCTCTCCTTGATCAGATGGGCATTCTTCATGGCAGACATGCAACACACACGGGAACAATAGGGATTTCCAACAGATTCATCCCTGGAACCTACGCATTGTATGAATGCCACCCGGTCCGGGATCTCTTTACATGATGGTACCATGACCTTTCCATGTGTGGGGCCGGACGCATTCAACATGCGCTCAAGTTCCATGTTTGTGATCACATCAGGATATCTTCCATAACCATATTCCTCCTTACGAGAGGCATCGAAGTGTCGATATCCTGTTGCCAGAACGATCGCACCCACATT
>JAIOTO010000096.1 GCA_021106765.1 Methanosarcinaceae archaeon | reverse complement strand
TCCTCCCATAATACCGAAATAGAACATAGGATTGTGTAATCTTGCCATTTTGTAGATAGTACTTCCGATCTTAACGCCATCCTGCAGTGGGTTCAGTTTGGTAACAGCTTTTTCATGCCGTGCCACATACGAAATAGGAACCACAATAGTATTAAGATCCTTCTTCACACTTTCAACAGCGATCTCCGTCTCGATCTCGAATCCCGTTTTGTTCAGCTCATAAGAGCTAATCGCTTTGTGGGTAAACCCGCGGTATCCTGAAAGGATATCTTCCAGCCAGATCCCATATGCGAATCCAAACAGCTTGTTCAGGATGCGGTTACCCAGAAGGTTCAAGCGTGTGAACGCTGCTGGCTCGTAGTTCGCAAACCGATTACCTATTACATGGTCTGCTCTTCCTTGCAGCATCGGTTCCAGAACTGCGTGTACATCGGTGGGCAGATAGGTACCATCCCCATCGATCATCACCATATACTGTTCATCAATGATCTGGAATGCTTCCCGTACGGCCTGACCTTTTCCTTTCCCACTCTGGATGATAACACGAGCGTCCAGTGCCTCCGCGATCTCACGTGTACGGTCATGGCTGTGTCCATCGATCACAAGGATATTACTAAATCCCTCCGACTGGAACTCCTTGATCAGCTCTCCAATGGTTGCCTCCTCATTCAGTGTGGGAATGAGGATGCAGACTTCATCATGATTGGAATGTGTCACGATATCTCCTTTACAAGAGACCCATGTTGTCAAGCTGCTGTCGTACGACCTCTACGCCTTCCTCACAGTTCTCGGGAGACTTGCCTCCAGTTACGACCAGCTTCCCAGAACTGAATATCAGCACGACCACTTTTGGCTCAGCGATCCTGTATACCAGGCCCGGAAATTGTTCAGGCTCATACTCGATGTTCTCAAGACCAAGACCTATCGCAATGGCATTGAGGTTCAGTACGGCTTTGAGGTCTGCAGATGCAACAATGTTCTGGACGGTGATCTCCGGATCATCGATAGTCTCTATATCGATACCATTTAGTTTCTTTGCCATATCATGGATTACAGTATGGACGTCCGCAACGTTCTTTGCTCCCGTACAAACAACCTTTCCGGAAGTGAACACCAGAAATGCAGCCTTTGGATCCGTCACACGATAGACAAGTCCTGGAAATTTCTGTTTATTGTATTCAGCACCCTCGAATTCCGACTCGATCTTTATCAGGTCAAACTCCTCAGCAAGTTTGGTCGATGCGACCACATTCTCGATTTTGATGTTATAGTCTGTCATAATAATTGGTCCTGGGTTGTTATGTGAGGTAGTACATTCATTTATAAGGTATATATAGTTATACCCCTTGTCTTATATACTCCTTTATAAGCTTTGATGGAGGCAGGCAGCAACAATTGTATTAATTGTTTGTAGTCAATCTGCCAACAAAGAACGAACAATATCAAATGAAAATGTTTCATCATTCTTTAAGGGTTCAATCTTCCAATGCCTTCAATTCCTCTACCACAGTATCATATTTCCTGCGTACCCTCTCGATAAGGTCCACATCCGGATCGCCGTGGGTTGGCACCAGGATATCGGCATCCTCCCCGATCTTGACGCCCTCAGAGGACTGGCCATAATCCGGTGCGATCACCACACCATCAGCCGACACACCAATGTGCAGGTCCTTTACGATGCGTGTGACCATATCGGTGGCAGGTCGTACCTTCATACTGATCATCATGGCCTTTGAGATATAGTTCTCCTTAAGGTCCCGGATATGTTCAAGGGCCTCATGCGCATGATCTGGATCGGATACACTCTCAAGGGTTTCAATGGCTTCCACAAGATCGTAAAAAGTTGTTGAGCCAACTTCGATGATCTCTCCAGCATAATATTTACTGATATCTTCGCCGTATCCGCGGCTTACCACCAGTTTATAAACATCTGCTAGCTCATCCAGTTCCTCTTCAGTAGGATGATAAGCATTGATCACCTTATGGTCCCGGATACCACACATCTGGGCAAGGGATGCATACATCGGGGTAAAGCCCACGAATTTTCTGCCAAGCCAGCGGTTAAGCCCTTCCTGGCCACTCTGCTCCCGTGACAATCCGATGATCTTCTTTTTAATAGACTCAGGGTCATTTGATTCAAGCCCGAAATAATCGGCAAAAAGGATGGTTGTCTGAAGCAGCTTTGATCGTCCATGTGGAATAGCTTCTACAAACCCACGTTCTCTCAGATCCCTTACGTGGTCATAGGTGGAGTTGCCCCGCATATCCACGAGGTCAGACTGGAGCACAGGCTGATGATATGCGATCATTGACAGTGTGCGTAGCATGGGCGATCCTATTTCCTTTGGTGCGAACGGACGTACCGCATCGGTGTATTTTGGTTTGACCTGTATCACATAACGCTCATCAAGATCAATGATCTCCATACCACACTCGCGCTGTTTATATTCCTCGATAAGGACATGTACGATAGAGATGGTCTTCTTCTTGGTTTTTCCAGTTATCATCCGAAGTCTCTGAATATCAACAGCACCACCCGCAGCGAAAAGAGCCGCTTCGATGATCTCTTTGTCATTCATGTTCCCCCTTCCTCCGCAATTTTATCTGCAGCGCTTGGAGGATGTATGTACAGTTCTGTGAACAATTCCTTCTGCTTCAACCATACTCTTTTATCAGCGGCAAGGAATAATAAGGAAATGTATGTCATGATACGTTCGGATCGATTGGACTCGTTTCGTATGAGGTCCGAGAACGCAACACACGTCTGATGTCCGAATATATCCTCAAGCAGTATCTCAAGTTCTTCCATGCGGTCCTTTACATCCTCTTCATGTGCTATCTCAAGGACATCGTCCATGGTAGGTGCATCGACCTCATGGAACTCGCGGGTCATTTTACGGGTCTTTCTCCTTGATTCGACAGTCTCCGCTTTCTTGAGTTCGGTGATCAGTTCCTGGAGGGTGACCGGTCGGGTGGAACTACGCCGGATGGGCAGTTTTGGGATCGGATACTCTTCCACATCATAGAACTCCATACCATCGTCAAAAAGGTCGGGTTCCTCTACATCTTCTTCCTGGACAATACCGGTGGACTTCATACGAAGGAGTATGGCAGCATATAGAAGGGTTCTTCCGGATATCCTCAAATCCATTAACTTCCGTTCCTCTATCAATGTCAGGAACTTATCGGTAACGTCTACTATATCGATATCCCATGGATTGATATCCTGGTTCTTGGCCAGAGTTACCAGTATCTCCACAGGCTCACACAAGACTTCCTCTGAAAGTTCAAGCTGGGATTCATCTACTCCAAGAGTGTGCAACATCTCAAGAAAGTCCGCATCCACGGTGTTTTTGGGTGCAAGGATGCCTGTTGGTTCAACATATACCGGATCATTATCATCCGTAGCATCGTTCAACGTAATTCCATCCCTGTAATATTCGTTATGTTGTTCTGTTGCATGGTGACGCCAATGGTACGCTCGGCTGCTTCGATCATCGGTTTTCTGAGGGATACCACAATAAATTGAACATTCTTGGCTGATTTTTTCACTCGCTGGGCCACTTTGTCGGCGTTGATCCCATCAAGGAACATATCGATCTCATCGAATGCATAGAACGGAGCAGGGCGATATTTCTGAATGGCGAACACAAAGGCCAGGGCTGTCAGACTCTTCTCGCCACCAGACATAGCTTCCAGACGTCTCAGGGTCTTCTCCTTTGGCTGGACCTTCAGTGTAAGACCTCCTGCAAAGGGGTCTTCATCGTCATCAAGGATCAGTGTTCCGCTTCCATCGGAGAGTTCGTGGAAGATGACCTTGAATGCCTCATTGATCCCCTCGAACGCTTCCATGAACGTTTCCTTTTTAAGACTCTCATACTGATCGATACGTTCAAGGATCTGTTCTCTCTCATTGAACAGTATAGCTCGTCTGGATTTGAGATCCACGAATCTTGTATCAACCTCTTCATATTCATCGATCGCCCGCATGTTCACGGGTTCGAGCTTGATCATAGCTCTTTCGATAGATTCGATCCGTGTGCGGACTGTCTCGTAGTTCGGCACCTCTTCGGGTTCTTCGATCCCACGCCGTTCGAGTTCCTCTTTCAATTCACTGAACTGCTCGACCAGGGCATTACGAGTTGCTTCAAATACCATCATCTGCCTGTCCGCACTCTCGACCCGCTCCTTGACAGAATCATGCCCTCTCTTCATCTCATTGAACTCGGTCTGCTTGATCGCCCGTGTTTGCTGCATTCCCCTGAGCTCATCGGCAAGTTCCACCTCACGCTCACGTTTCACCTCAAGTGTACCTTCGAGTTCTGCGATACGTTCCCTGAGATCTTTGACACGGTCCTGATTAGTGGATTTCTTCTCATCTATTTCCTTGATCAGTTCACGGCTTTCCTCTATACGTCTAGATGCATAATCCCGGTCAAGTTCCAGAGCATTCACCCTGGCCACAATATCCCGCACACGTCCTTCGAGACGCAGTATCTCCTGATCGATACGCTCGGCATGGTTGTTGAGCTCAGGCACCTCTGATCCGGCAAGTTCCTCTTCCAGCTCATCGATCTTCTCCTGCAGGATTGTGGACTGCGCCTCATGTTCCTGCTTGTCAGAAACGACCTGTTTCATCTCATCTCGCAATTCCCCACGCTCAATTTCGATGTGCGCAAGTTCGGCGTTCTTTGTCTCGATGACCTGGGAGAGGCGTTCCCCCCGCCCCCCGATCTCCTCGAACTGCATTTCCTTCTTCGAGATCTCCTTTTCACAATCATGGATCTCCCGATTTACCTCAGAAATATGCCCTTCCACCGTGTCTTGCTTGCGTATGGCAGTGTTGCGTCTGGAGTCCAGTTCTGTGACCGATTCCGCAAGTTTGATAAGTTTGTCCTTCTCTGCTGCGGCAAATGTCAGTCCGGAGCGCCGTCTCGAACCTCCGGTCATGGCACCACTTTTCTCGATCACTTCACCTTCCAGTGTTACCATTCGCAGCCCGCCGATCAAACGTCTGGCGTTGTCCATGGTATCGACCACAAGGGTATCCCTGAACACATACCAGTATGCTGCCCCGAACTTTTGGTCATAATCGATAAGGTCGATGGCATAACCGACCACGCCTTTTCGATCAGACAGGTCTTTGTACGGTTTCCTTGCTTCCATCTTATTCAATGGTAGGAACGTAGCTCTTCCACCGCGCTGGCGTTTTAAAAAATCAATTGCACGTGCTGCATCCTCATCAGTGTCCACCACAAGGGCCTGCATGCGCCCACCGGCAGCGATCCCAAGCGCAGTGGAATATTTCTGGTCCACACTACCCAGCTCCGCAATGGTACCATAGATCCCTGGCAGGCCATGGTGTTTCTTTTCTTTGATGACCATGTCCACTGCATTTGAGTAATTGCTGGTATCTTCAGCGGCACGTACCCGTGCTTCCATCATGGCAAAATCCTGCTGTTTCTTGCGAAGATCATCATCCAGTTCGGTAACCACCTTCCTGATCTGGGAGCGGTTGCTCTCAAGGTCATCCATATCCTTGTTCAGTGATCCGATCTTCTCGTTCAATTTATCGATATCATACTGGGCCGATCTTGTATCACTATCAGCAGACTCGGCTTTCGTCTTGGCATCCTCAATCTCGTTCTCGATATCCCTGACCTGTGCGGACTTGCGCCTGAGCGAATCAAGCACCCTGTCCTCCTGTCGCATCAGCTCGCCTTTGTTGTTCTTCACCTCGTCGAGTTGTGCCTTGAGTTTTGTCAATTCATCGCGTGTGGCTGCGAATTTTTCATCCACATCAGCGATCTTGCTCTGCAGGATCATACGCTGGGTCTGCTGATCAGCGATCTCAGATGTGACACCATCCTTGCTAAGGTTTTCCTCGGAAATATCCGAATCTATTTCCTTTATCCTTTCCTTAGTCTCATCGATATTCACAAAAGCTTTCCTTCTTCGTGATTCGACATCATTCATCTCGCTGTCTGCCAGTTCGATACTGCCATTACAGCGTGAGATCTCCCCCCGGATCTCTTCGATATCCTTTTTGACCTGTATCTGTTCATCTTCTCCTTTACGCTGTATTTCGGATGTGAGTTCATCTAAAGCGATCTGTATTTCGTCCAGTTTTTCTTTCCTTTGCTCAAGATCTGTTCGGAGAGCTTTAATTATCTCTCTTTTAGCATCAATTTCCGCATCCACACTGGCCATTTCGGTTGTTGCATCCTTCAATTTAGAAAGAAGTACAAATCCCTCATATTTCATCTTCTCTTCTTTCAGGGATTGGTACCTGATCGCTTGATCCCGTTCGATCTTCAGCTTCATAAGCCGGGCTTCGACCTCTTCTATCAGGATATCAGCTCTTTCGATACGCTCGCGCACGATCTCCAGTTCGTTCATTGCACGATCTGTTTTGCTGTCAAACTCAGCCACACCTGCGATCTCATCGATGATCTTTCGTCGCTGCAAAGATGTCATTGTGGTGATGCGTGTAACATCACCCTGCATCACAACATTGTAGCCTTCTGGGGTTACTCCTGCTTTTGCAAGGTGTGTGTGTATATCTGTCAGGCTCACTGATTTGCCATTGAAATAGAAATAACTATAATATCCACTATCTGTCTCCTTGATCTTGCGTGAGATCACGACCTCATCAGAATCCACCGGGATCGCATGGTCACTGTTATTAAAACGTATCGTCACCTGTGCGAAATCAGGCTTTTTACTCTCGTCACTACTGTATATGAGGTCGGTAAGTTTCTCTGCTCTTAAGGTCCTTGAACTTGAAAGCCCAAGGACAAAGAGTATCCCATCGACAATGTTGGATTTCCCACTTCCGTTAGGACCCGAGATCGTGGTAAAATCGTCAAAGAACGGAATCTTGACTTTCTTTCCAAAGGATTTGAAGTTCAGGAACTCGATTTCTGTTATATACACGTGATTCCCCGATTGGTATTAATTCGATGATCTCCTGTGCATAGTTGTGATCACCGTATCTTCATCTTCACGGTCTTCGACAGTCTCGAACTCTGTCTCAACCTCTCTACGCAGTGGATTCTTCTCATCAGCAACAATATATTCACAGTTTTCATTTTCATTATTATCCGTAATGGGAGTTTCGGTGTGTTCCGTACTCTCGGCAACAATGTATTCGATGTCATTCTCAGCTTTAGACATGTCTTCCGATGGTGTTTCATGAGGGGTGTCCTGCTCAACGTCCCGGATGTTGAACTGAACTTCATTGGATCGTCCATCTCCAGGAATTGTCGGAGGAGCAAGTATTTGATCAGAATCATGTTGTGGTGGAGGTGTTATTTCCCGATCGTGAGTTGGCCATTCCCGTCGAGGTCGATGACGTATGGTTTCATCTTCACCATTTCCTTTAGTTATTGAGATTTGTGGTTCTGTGCGTTCTTTGGTCCTGCCAGCATCGAATGGCTGTTGTGGTGTCGATCTCACGGGGTATGTGGTTGCAGGAGGGTGTATTCGTGTGATCTCGTCCTGTATTTCATCTGACTGGGATCGTGAGCCGACATCGGGTGCATCGGTATTGTTTGTCGGATTGTGACCTAATGAGCGCATCATGGATTTCTGGTCAAGCAGCTCATCCATTACACCATTGAGATTGTTTGTGATCTCCTGCATCTTCTGTTCTAGTTTAATGATCCGGTTGTTGATGTCGAGGTCATTTTTCAGGTCACTGCGGATCTCCCGTACAATGGACTCTCGGAGCGTATTTTTAATGTTCTCCAGCTCATCATCCTTTTCCGAGAGCTGTCGTTCAAGTCTTTCAATGACAAAATCCCTGTTTGCAGTCTCCATTCTATCCCTCGCAAGCTATTTTTGTCCCTCAATACCATTGTATGGTTACGATAGTATTTAAACATATAATAGTTAGCGCAATATACATTTGTTCATTGCGGAGCTATGGATGATATATTGGTTATCGGGTCCTTGTCCACCACGAACACATTATCAGCAGAATCTATCAGTGATTCATCATGGGATACGATCAATATCTGCCCTACTCCTATATCTCTCATTAGATCGATCAGTTCGATCAGCTGGTGAACATGTCCCCTGTCCAGGAATACAGTGGGTTCGTCCATGATCAGTGGTGGGAGATCCGCCCGATCAGATGTATCTCCTATGCCCATGGACAGCAGGCGGTATATAGCACATCGCAGCACGAGGTTGAAGATCGCTCGCTCCCCACCGCTAAGTAGCTTGGGTTTCAGTGGTGTGCCATCTTTCTCATAGATCGTAAGCTCATAATCGGAATCCAGTTCTATATGGGAATACGCATTATTAGTGTACATAAAAGAGAATATCTCATTGAGCAGGGTGCCCAGTGCTTTCACATTCTTGGCACGAAGCTCTGCACGCAGGCGGATATACATATCCTCAAGTTCCCGCGCATCCCTGTAGACAGCATTGAGGAAAATCAGCTTGTTGGCAAGGGTCTTTCCTTTATTCTCAAGAATTGATAATCGCTGGATATCGTTCTCAACTCGTCCCAGATGCTTGTGCACCTCTTCCTTTTTCCGGTTAGCTTCCTCTATCCTGGCGGTAATGTTCTTAAAATCCTTCTTATATCGTGGCAGCTTTTCCTCAAGTCCTTTGATACCCATATCATTCATTTTCTCAACGATCTCACGTATGCGCCTCTGTCGCTCATTGATCTGCCCATCAATTAACTCCATCGTTTCCTGCTTGTTCATGATCGTATCTTCCAGTCGAGTGATCGAGTCCTGTTCCTTATCCATCTTATGAAGGTTCTCACGGATCAGTTTCGCCTGTTTCAGGTAGTTCTTTGCCATATCATGGTCTTTTCGGGCAATATCCTCCGAAGGTTTTATTGCTATTATTGCCTGATGTATCTCATCAAGATCCGTTGTGAATCTCGTTATATTGTCTTTGATCTCAGAATCCCTTTTCCTGTTCTCTTCGATCTGTGACTGATATTCCAGGATCGAGTTCTACATGTTAGTGATATCTTTTTTAATGAGTTTGATGTCCTGAAGACATTGCTCGTTCGTCTTCTTAAGATCCTTCATTTTTCCTACACGTACAAGCTTCTCTTCGATCTCCTTCTGTTTTTCACGAACCGTCTGGAGTTTGGTATGCAGTTCATTCTTTTGTTCTTCATCCTTCTCAACCGTCTCGCACATGGTGGAACCTTTTAGATCCTGTCCACATGTGGGACATTTCCCCTTTGCCAGCAGATCCTGGCTTTTCTGTATGCTTGCCTCAAGCTGTGATATCTTTGTGAACGTCTCTCGTTCATCTCCATGCAGGCGTTTCTGCCTCGCCGTCAGAAGATCAATAATACTCTCTACATTGTCTAACTTTTCAGCATCGAACCCCAGCGAAATGATCTTTTGCATGATCTGGTCACGCTGCTCATCCTGAGATCGCATCGATTCCTTATGGTCTTCAATATTCTTTTGCCTTGTCCGGATCTGCTCTTCATTTTTCTGTATGGAGTGTGTAAGTACATCCTGTTGTTATCTTGCGTCTGTAAGGCTGGTGTTCACGGAACGTTCTATGCCCGTATGCAGTTCCTTCTGCGTCCGGATCTGCTGTATCGCATCCCATTGTTCCCTTTCCTTCTTCTCCTTTCCAGTGACATACTTCTCAATGTCGATATCCTCCTGCACACCCAGTTCCTTCCTGAGTTCTGTAGTCTGATCTCGTATTTGTTTCAGGGTGCGTCTGCTGGTCTGTATGTCCTTCCTGCTTTTTTCTATCTGGCCAAAGGCAGTTTTCTTTTTGCCCTTGAGCTTCTGCCCCTCATCGTTCAACGTGTTTCTTTGTGTATCAAGTTCAGAATACTGTCTCATATTTTCGGCAGCTTCGTCCAGAGTGGATCTGACGCCATCCCGATCCGTGTTCAATCTGGAAATATCCTTCTCGATCTCCTTTGCTTCTGTCAGGAGTTGATCCTGTATCTGGATCGGTTTTTCATCCCTGAGTTGTTCGATCTCTTCCTGATTGTCCTTGATCCTGACCTCTGCCTGGCGTTGATGGCGCCTTACGCCGATACCGGCACTCTTTGCACGCTCACGGTAATCTTCCAGCTTGCCGATCTGCAACAGATCATCGATCATACGCTGGCGATCCTTTGGTTTTGCATTGATCAGTACATCGACCTCGCCCTGTCGGATGTACACACAGTTCGTATAGGCCTCTTCATCCATTTTGAGTAAAGCCTTCATGGCCTCATAGGTCTTGCTTGCCTGGTCCTCCATGATCTTACCATCGACCATGAACACGGATTGGCTGGTGTTTGCCCTTCCAGTCTCGGGATCGTTCCTGAAATCCTGATTTATGGAATATTCTCGCCCGTTGTGGTCAAACTCAACTTGTATTGATGCTTTTGTGGTCCCTTTACGTATCATATCGGAGAGCACGAAGTTCTTCGAGATCGTACGGCTCCCGAAAAGCCCGATGAAACAGGCCTCAAGCAGACTGGACTTCCCGCTGCCGTTGACTCCGGATACTACGGTTACACCATTGTCAAAGGATATGTCCAGATCATCGTAGCTTCGTATGTTCTTCACACGTAGTCGTTTGATCCTCACAGGTAGTCCCCCAGATTGTACTGTTTTGGTTTTTTCTCCGTGTCAGTTTCTGGGACGGGCGGCTGTAGTTCAATGCTTGTTTCTCGTTCCCTGATGATGCTGGCATCGTTTTGCTTCACAGCTTCTACCACAGCTTCATATGCAGTCTCCTGTTTGGCAGTTGCTGCAACAATATGCTGAGGGGATTGGGTAAAATCCATGTCGGAGATGAGTGCCCCAACTTTCATTTCAGCCTCAATATCCACCTTTGTCTTCGGTATCGCAGGATCCCTGATGATCTCATCGATTACGAGGCCACCGGTTGTGAGTTCCATGCCTTTTATCTCGTTCTTGACGGCTTCTTCCGGGTCGAAGAACGATACTTCCATAACTTCCTCGCCGGATTCTGCATCCCCACTTCTTGCATCCACAATCCGGGGGACCAGAACATTTCGTTTTAGCAGGAACTCCTCGATCTCGCTGTATGAAATGGAAATATCGGGATCGCCAGATATCTCCAGGAACACGACCTTCTGTACAACGTCATGTTCCTTGATAACATTAAAAATATCCTCATATGCGTTATCCCCATCACCGAGAGTTGCTTTGATGAACAAGAAGTCACGTGTTGGTATATTGCGTCTGCCAATATCGATCCCCCTGTCGTTGAATGTGAGGATGTTGTATGATCTTGTTTCTCGCTCGGATGCACTGTTACGTTCGGTACTTCCGCAATAGGTGATCCAGGTATCGTCGATCCTTTCCTTCTCATATTTATGATAATCTCCAAGGAGGATCGCATCCATTCTGAACGGCAAGGATCGGATCAGTTCTTCACTATCCCATTCTCCAAAGGGGAATGGTGTCATGAGCTGGTGCATTACCAGTATATTGTATGCGGAGTCCTCTGCTGGTGACTGAAGCACCGACGGGTCAAAGAGCGGTATTTTGGATCGCGGCACACTGTCAATGCCATATATTGACACGTCCCGGATCCTATAGGGGCAGCTTCCGAGTCTGATGGCGATCCCCATGCTCTCAAAGAGATCGAGCCACTGGGTGCTCTGTTTACTCTCATGATTTCCAACAATTGCAAGGAACGGTATGCCAGCTGTTTTTAAGCGGGAGAGGATGTCAATGGTGTCAAGTATGTCATCAAGGGTCGGGTTCCTTGAATCGAATAGATCGCCTGCATGGATCACTGCATCGATGTCCATATCAATGGCATCGTTCACAACCGTGGAGAACGCGTCGATAAAATCCTGCCGTCGCACGTCGTTGTGATACTGGCGATAACCTATATGTTTATCTGCCGTATGCAGGAGTTGGATATCTGTGTTCATGTCAGGTCTTATAATATCGTCTGTGTTTTTAAGATTGCCGGAATGATGCTATTTCAGGCGTCTATAGTAACCTTTATGACTGAATACTACCAACATTCAATGGAAAGTTTGGAAAATTCTTCTTGTGGGAAAGGGTGTACAATTATGAGCAACAATACAAGTAATGAGACGGGTAATGAAGCGAGTAATGAACTTCATTTTGGCGAGGATATCAGTTATCCTGACATTCGCATGCTTGATGATATGGTAGATGTTATCTATGATGAAGAATGGTTGGATGGCGCGGAGAACCTCGAATTGTATTACATGTATCGTAATCTCTCAAAAAACAAGGACGATCTGGATGTCATCCAGAAAACAGACCTGCGGTACGATATCACCATAATCCCTGCGAACATGCTGGGGCGAGAGTATGTCAAGACCGCTGGACATTATCATCCCTTTGTTCCGGGAACCGACATG
>JAIOTO010000133.1 GCA_021106765.1 Methanosarcinaceae archaeon | reverse complement strand
CTCTTGTCATCGATCTCGATGTTCATACCTGGATATGCCTTGTGGTCTTTGAATTTGTTAAGAGAGAGGGTTTCGACAAGCTTTGGATCATGTTCACCAAATGCCATTTCCGGAGAGATCACAACGGTACCTGTATATCCAACATCCTTTCCTTCAAGGTCCTCATCCAGCCCTTTGATCGTATGCCCAGCCCCAACTACTACTACATCTCCCCCATACATTCCACGGGGATTGTAGATCTCGTACTCTTTTGCGAGTTCCTCGTCGGTGGTGTCGAACACCTGATCGCTATCGAACTTCCCAGTATATACTAATTTAATAAAGTCTCCATTTTCAATTGTCAAAGTTATCAACTCGATTGAATTTTGTCTGATATAATATATATTAATGTGAGTTTTACTCGCTATACTCTTCTGCCTTTAATAAGTTTTTGGAAGGATTGGCATTTGATTCGAATTATAGGCATGTGGGGTCAAATTATCAGATCAACTAATAATTATATATACTAAGTATAATTAAATAATAGGATTTAAATGAATAATATAATTATATATATAATGACCTCATAATCATGATAGTTACCAATCTACAATAAAATCGATCGGATGGCTCTGATGGTTAAAGACCCTAATTCATTGAAGAACATCTCTGGAGGTACGAACCTCAAGGAAGAGATTCAATCCCATATCTCAGGACTAAAAGAGTCTAACGAAATGGTGGCAAAACTGGAAACAGTAATTAATCGGAGCCCGGCGATTGTCTTTTTTTGGAATGCTCAGAATGGATGGCCTGTGGACTTTGTATCAGAGAACATTTCACAATTTGGCTACTCCTCAGATGAACTCATATCTGGAAATTTTGAGTATGAGAACATGATCTATCCTGATGATAGAGCACATGTAAGGTCTACCTTTGCAGATTTTCTTGAGAAGAATAATAAACAGTATAATTATGAATATCGGATACTGACAGCATCCAATGAGATACGGTGGGTCTATGAGACCACACTGGTCCATTCGGATGGGGAGGCAGAACAGTATCATGGCATCATCCTCGATATAACAGAGCGTAAACTTGCAGAACAGGCCGCTCTGGAAAAAGAACGTGATATCGCTATCCTTTATTCAGCTTCGACCCTTGCATCAGAATCTCTTGAAGTTGATGATTTGCTGGACGAGGTCCTCATGGAAGTGGGAGATGTGCTCAATATCAGTGCCGGTGGTGTATACCTCATCGACCATGACGCACATGAATCTGTTCTGAGATCATACATAGGACCTCCTGGGGAATATGTGGAGAAGATCCATTATTCTGCTACCGAAGACATGTCCAAGAACATAGTCGGTGCATCAACATTGCCGATAGTGAGTGAAGAAACAGATATGTCCAATGGCAAGCTGATAACGAGGAAAAACGTGATATTCAATCTTTATTCCAAAGAACAGATCATGGGCCATATCCAGCTAACGATCCCATTGGAGCATGAGGTCGGTGAAAAGAGTCTTCAGGTACTTGAGCATGTTGGAAAACACATCGGCATTGCAATACAGAATGCACAACTGTTCGAAAAGGTACAAAGTGCCTACGATGAACTAAAATCGCTTGACAAGCTCAAAAGTGAGTTCCTGGCAAATCTGAGCCATGAACTCAAAACACCCCTGATATCTATCAAGGGATTCAGTGAACTGATGGATGAAGGCAGGTTCGGAGAACTCAATGAACAACAAAAGAATGCAAATTCTGCTGTTGTGAGAAATGCACAAAAGCTCAAGGATCTGATCGAGTCCCTGCTATATATGAGTATGGATAAAGAGGGGACTTATGAGTATAATTTCAATCCATTGGATCTGAAAAGTATTCTTATCGATTCTGTTAAGAAGATTTCAATGGAAGCATCGGTTGAGAACATCGATTTCGAAGAGAACATACCAGATGGAATTCCTTTGATACATGGTGATATTGAGAGATTGAGCTCCGCTTTCATAAGTATTCTTGATAATGCAACAAAGTTCATGTCTTCACCGGGACGCATAAAAATATCTGTCAGGGAAGAAGAGAATGACGTGCATATACGAATAAAAGATAATGGGATCGGGATCCCTCAAGATCAACTCCCAAAGATATTTGATATGTTCCAGCAGGTGGATGGCTCCACTACAAGACTCTATGGGGGGACGGGTTTGGGACTACACATCTGTAAGAGGATCATTGAGGTCCATAACGGTAGTATATGGATAAAGAGCCTGGAAGGATTCGGGACCACAGTTCATGTCCGTCTTCCAAAATAAGTGGATAAGAATTTCCTCCTTGTAGATGTACCCGCTCGAGTATACGATTTTTGCAGACTCTATGCTAACGATAGACCATATCTAACGATAGACTCTATCTACCAAAAATAGCTGTAAAAATAACCGTAAGTAATATATGTATCGCGGATTATTACTGAATGTTATTTTAGAGGTAGGTTAGATGATCGAAAAATCAATTCATGAGATCAACAACAGGATAAGGGACGGTAGCGTCAACGTTGTGACTGCGGAGGAGATGGTCGATATCGTGGCCGAGCTTGGTGTGGAGGGTGCTACCAGGGAGGTCGATGTCGTTACAACAGGTACGTTTGGGGCTATGTGTTCCTCAGGCGTGTGGCTGAATTTCGGGCATTCTGAACCCCCTATAAAAATGAGTAAGGTATGGCTGAACAATGTTGAGGCCTATTCCGGAGTTGCTGCAGTTGATGCATTCATCGGTGCTGGACAATTATCAGAGGCCGAAGGTATGGACTATGGTGGAGCACACGTGATAGAGGATCTCGTACGTGGCAGATCTGTTGACCTTCATGCCACAGCCTATGGGACTGACTCTTACCCACGTAAGGTTCTGGATACGACGATCAATATTTATGATCTCAACCAGGCGATCATGCTGACCCCTCGTAATGCCTACCAGAAATACAATGCTGCAACCAATGGTACGAGCAGAACCATTTATACCTACATGGGATCGTTGCTCCCAAACTATGGCAACGTCACCTATTCAGGGGCCGGCGTCCTTTCGCCTCTTTCCAATGACCCCACCTATCAGACCATTGGCACAGGAACAAGGATCTTCCTCGGTGGTGCCCAGGGATACATTGTGGGAGAGGGGACCCAGCACTCGCCACAAAACGATTTTGCGACCCTGATGCTTAAAGGCGATCTCAAAGAGATGAGCTCAAAGTATATACGTGCAGCTAACTTCCATGCATACGGTACATCCCTCTACGTAGGAATGGGCATTCCCATCCCGGTGATCAATGAGAAGGTTGCTTTATCCACAGCTGTGACGGATGATGATATCGTCACGAATGTCCTTGATTATGGGATTCCAAGTCGTGACAGGCCTCCTCTGCGAACGGTTACATATGGAGAACTTCGCTCAGGAATGATCGAACTGAACGGGAAAGAAGTACCCACGTCTTCGATGTCCAGTTTCAAGACCGCACGAAAGATCGCAGAGGAATTGAAGGACTGGATACAAAATGGTGAGTTCTTCGTAACGGCTCCTGTAGAACATCTCCCTTCACAAACAGCCTGTAATCCTATGAAACAAACAGGAATTAGCCCTCTGGTTGATGATATTATGTCAAAGAACGTTGTGATCATTGAACAGACCGCAAGTTTCCATCAGGCTGCAAAGATGATCATGGACAATGCATATGATCATCTACCGGTGGTGTCTGAGAACAACGAACTTGTTGGAATTGTGACTGCATGGGATATATCCAAAGCAGTGGCCAGGGATGAACATAACCTTGTCAAAGATATTATGACAAAAAAAGTTATGACCGCCAATCCGGACGATCCGGTGGAGATTGCGGCTCGCACCCTTGATAAGAACAGTGTTTCAGCAATGCCTGTGATCAATGCCAATAGAAATGTGATAGGTATTATTACCAGTGATGATATCAGTAAATTGCTTGCAAGGAGGGTATGATCATGATGCTAAAGATCAATATATCAGCAGATGTTGTAGTAAATCCAATACTTGCATAGTCTATCATTGAAACAGGTGGCCTTTTGAACATATCCCAGGCACATTTCGATTCGACCCATGGAGAAGTGATCGCAGATATCGATAAGGATCACTTTAAAGCTATCAAAGACGCTCTTACGGCCAAAGGAGCACAGGTCATTGTGCTGGATTACCCGATTGTCCGGGACGAGGAAGAGTGTATCGAATGTGGTGCATGCATCTCCGTTTGCCATGTGAATGTATTCTCATTCTCCCGGGACTGGAGTCTTGAGATGGATACAGATAAATGCATCCAGTGTGGCACATGTATAAAGATGTGCCCGCACAATGCTCTGACACTTGAGCACTGATCCACAGCGATCGCCCTCGGATCATGAAGGAACATTTTCAGCTAAAAGAGACCATCGTGACCATCGTTGCTGATGAGAGCGATCACATAGAGGTAGCAAAGGAAGCGATCCATGAGCATCGCACCCAGCTGGAGACCCACATCAACAAGGATCCCTATTTTAGGATGACCCTTGAGCCATACGATTGTGAGGAGGATGTACCTGAGGTGGTAAAGCGGCTTGTGAGAGCTGGCAACACGATGGGGATCGGTCCGATGAGTGCGGTTGCCGGAACACTCTCGTCCCTGGCGGTGGAGGCGATGCTGGATGCAGGTGCTACCCATGCGATGGTCGATAACGGGGGCGATATAGCCCTCATCAATGACCGTGACGTTGTTATGGGCGTTTATGCTGGCAATTCCCCGATCAGGGACCTTGGTTTTATACTTGAGCCATCCGACAGTATCCGTGGCGTATGCACCTCATCCGGCACCGTGGGCCCCTCGATCAGTTTTGGGTCAGCGGATGCCGCCATCGTCTTCTCTGATGATGTTTCCCTGGCGGATTCTGCTGCCACAGCACTGGCAAATGCCACAGACATAGGACATGACGGTGTGGAGAGTGCTTTTGATGTTGTTTCAGGGGTCGAGAGGATCAGTGGCGCCGTGGTGATCCAGGGGGAACACCTGGGCATGTGGGGAAATGTTCCCCGTATCACACGGGCGGATGTTCGGTATGAGTGTATCACTAAGGGATGAACTGTAGCCTCCTAATCACCAGTCTCCTCGTGAGTGGTGAACTTCCCCGGATCGCAGATTGGTCTTCTTTAGTAATTTTGTTAGTTTTACCAAACCCTGTTTTCGCGGGTACTACTTTCAACTCGATGCTTGAGTCTGACAAACAGTAGCAAATTTAAACACTATACTCCTTAATTTTGTCTTCTATAATTTTAAGATCATCTTCAGATATGCGTTCATATAAGTCTTAATCTGCTATGATGGAGAAATAGCATTCTTTGGTAAGTTTGTCAAGTTCCTAAAGGTTTGATAGTTTTATTCTATCCAGTATTCCGGTTTGTTTAATGCGTCTGCACACACTACTCTGCCTGTAACTTTATTTGTCCATTTAGAAGATAATGGATATACCATCCAGGCATCTGCATTCTTATCGAGTATAGGGTAAGTGGCAGCAAACCCAAAGCTTCCTGCATTGGGCTTAAAACCATATCTTGGATAATAACTCTCGTGTCCCAAAACAAAGACCATCTCAGCACCAATTTCTTTTAATTTTTTAAATCCTTCATTAATTAACATTCCTCCAATTCCCTGTCGCTGATATTCAGGTTTAACTGCTAATGGAGCAAGAATGTATATTGATGGAGAGGGTTCATTCGCTTCAATCTTTGCTTTGGTGAACAAAATGTGTCCAACAGCTTCAGTATCCTTAAAGGCTAATAGTGACATTACTGGTTCTGCACTTTTATCTTTCAAAAGTTGGCTGACTATTTCCGCTTCCTCGTCCTGCCCAAACGCTTCTTTTTCAATTTTCATTACGTCGTCGAAGTCTGATCGATTTGCTTCTCTAATTTGAATGTTCTTTAATTTCATCGTGTTTCTCCTGAAAAATCGTTATTGCAACTGTTAATTTCATACTGTATAGCAGTCGTGTACGTATTTACTCGATCATCTATCTCAACTGAGAAAATACATTTCAACTATTGAAGAGGATATGCGAGAAAAACGAAGTTCATCACACAACACCCTCAAGACAGGTGTGCCACTCGTGGCACACACGCAGATTTGAACAAAGTGAGTTGTTATCCCATTCACACATCATTTAGGTGCAGTTGGTGAATAGGCCACCTCTTCATAAGGTTGTATCACAACAAAGCCTTCGCCTTCGAACTTCATCTGTACACTTTCGCCACTGGTACGCCCTACAAATGATTTCAGGGAGATATCGGTCTTAAGGTCGGGTTTGAGGTTGCCGGACCATGCGACAGTGGCATTCGGATCAGTATATACAGGATTGCCGTTTGTTACACGCAGGGTGAGGGGATCGTAATGCGTTGTAATGGCTATCATACCGGTTCCTTCAAGTTTGACATTGAACAACCCTCCGGAAAGCATTCCTGCGATCTTCTTCATCATCTTAATGTCCCATTTAACCGCATATTCAAAGGCCAGAAGATCATTTCCATTAACATATATGGATTGATTGTCGAGATTGATGACAGAGATCTTCTTTCCAGCATCCGCAAGATACACCTTTCCCTGACCTTCCGCTTTTGTCAAAGCGAGACCTTCTCCGGTCACAGCCTTTTTGACCAGTTTCCCCAGCCCATGTTCAAGGACGCCTTCACGAATGAACTTCACACTACCAAGATATGCGACCATCGACCCCATCTTGGTCCATACCTTGCCATTGAGGTTTATCTCAAGTAACCGGTCCTGTTCCAGCTCGAACACACCTTGTCCAAGATCCCTCTGTCCGGTATTCTCTATGAAATCATTGATGGAATAATGTCCCCTGTTCTCTTCCTCACGTGGTGAGGCCGCTACATATTTGGGGACCGGAGGAGTGGACCGATTCATCTTATCCTTGTTTACCTCCTCGGAGACAATCGGAACTGCCGGAGTGGACCTATTCATCGTATCCTTGCTTGTCTCCTCGGAGACAATTGGAACTGCCGGAGTGGATATGTCCTTGGCATCAGGCTCTTTTCTAATTTCATAGGTCTTAGCAGGAGCACTCTTTTTAGGTGCAGGTACAGAAAAGACCTCTTTTCTGACAGAGGGATCAATGCTATATCCATGATCGATTTCCTCTTTTGGAGGAGAGCGGGACTCGTCTTCCTCGGTTTCGTCAAGGTCTCCAAAAACGATCTTTTGTTCCTCTGTCACATCCACGTTGTACTCATCGATCTCATTGGTTACATCGGAATCGTCTGGTACAGTGGTTATATCAGTTTCATCTGCCACATTGATTGCATCGGTTTCATCTGGTTCATTAGCAAATCTTGCAGGACGCCCTGTCTGTTCTGGTTCCGAAAATTCAGCATCCGTACCAAAACCCGTATCGCCACTGTCCTCGATCTGCGCAGCCATTGCATAACAATCCTTAGCTTCTTCAGATATCCCCATTTCCCTGAGAGCATCTCCCTTACATCTCCATGCAAGAGCATTTTGCGGATATATATCAAGCGCATTGGTGTAGTACTTTACCTTCTTAACAGGAGTCTTTGCGCGAGACCCCATCTCGAACCATCTTTCTGCAGTTTTTTCACGCTTTCTTGATTTTAGATTGTCAATATATCCCATGAGAATTCCTCACCATATGAAATTGATCCATCAGACCGATGTTCTGTTACTTTTCAATTTACTGGACCCACACATCGTCGTGATAGAATTAGCCTGAACGGTTATAACTTTTTCTTATTATTTTTAGAATATCCTGCTCAGAACGGGTCGATAAGTGATAGACATAAATGATAAATGCATATTAGCAGCATAACGATCGAACCATGTAGACCGTATATATGAAAATGTAAATATTCAATTACCTAAAGCTTTCAAACTTGGATGGATGTGATCTATCAGACAAAATCATCATAGATACTATCCAGATCCTTTCCTGAAACGGATTCAATTATATCACGGTGTTCGGCACTATCAATATCAACATATCCCCGGAATTGTGTGTTGGCCGTTCTCATATTATCCAGTCCGATCTCATCGTAGATCATATAGGTCAGAGCAAAAGACTTCTTATATCCATAATGGATCTGGTCCGAGTTCAGTTCTGTGAATTCATCGGGGGTTGACCACTCCGAAAGGACAATATCCTGTGTGGGTTTCAGGGACTCATAGAGTTCAAAGAACTTATCCCTTCGATCTTCCCCATCCTGTGGATGAGTCTGGTTGAGAACGATATAGGTATAGAGATCGGCATATCCCTCATCCATCCACAGTTGGTCAAAATTACATGCCTGCGTCCAGTAGTGTGCAAGTTCGTGGATCAATATCGGGTATTTGGATGTGTGGAGCATCGAAATACCGTTACTCCAGTTATTGGATCCGCCATAGCCGCGTGTATCAGACAGCGATGTCTGGGTGATAGTGATATTATAATTAACAGGATATGGGAAACCCCACACATCTTCGAGGACCGGCAGGCTTTCGATAGCGACATCAAGCATCTCATGTGCCCATTCCTCTTCGCCATCCCAAAATTCGATCGTTACCTTAACATCCCGTTTCTCGAGTTGTACGATATCACTCATGGTATTCATTTCCGTGTGTCGTACGGCATCGACAAGGAATGTTGTTCGCTGATCAGACCTGCTCTCAAGTATAAATATTGAATTTCCTGACAGCTCTTCTGTTGTATAGCCGTCAGTACCAATGTAAGTCTCATATTCCTGGGGTATTATAATACTGATATCGGTATTCTCAGGTTCGTTGACATAGAAAGTGGCGGTGTTGTTGTTTACATCGAGATCATATTCTACATTGAACATGTAAACATCCTCATACCACACTTTTTCACTGAATTCAAAAGTATAATGATCACCGTCAGAAATGTGAAATTCCAGGACTCCTGAACTATCATATACATGGAGGTTCTTTGCATTGTCCGGGATATTATGATTAATATTAGAGTAATAGCCCTGCCAGTATCGGGTGTCACGATCCAGGTTCGTAAAAGCAATATCCTTTGATACATGGATCACTGCGTCTTCCGGGATGACCTCATAGGTTGAGGTGATCTCGGTGGTTGTCTGCTCCCATCCTGCAACAGCGGGAGATACTGTGGCAAATACGAATATAAAGAGGAGTGCAATGACACCAATTATCCTTGCAGTGTATCTCATACAAATAGTATGATTGTATGGCCATTAACATAACCAATATGGCATTATATAAGAGTAGTATGTACATAAACAGACTAAATATAGTCATAAATAGGTGTTATTAAAGGAGAGTACCATATTCATCTCGTCTATGGACCTTAGAGTTACAGTAGAAATGCTGATGTCCTTAACACAGTAACAACAAATGCACCTGATTGTATCAATACGATCCAGAGCATTGGTTCAGCCGCAGCAAGTATGAAGCATGATTTCTCCTCTGCAGCCTTTGCCTTTTCAAGGTAGTCATGTGCATAGAAGAATATGAATATAGCCATTATTGCAATTGGAGGAATGATACTGTAATACAGACCATACACCAGAAGCAGGATGGTCGCAACATTGAGAGCTTTTAATAGTGACATATCTTTGTCACCAAAGAGGACAGGGATCGTCAGAAGTCCTTCTTTTTTGTCGCTTTCAACATCCCGTATATCAAATAATATCTGTATGCTGACCATTCGCAAGAAGACGAATGCCGACAGCAACAGTGCTGTAGATGTGATAGGATATGAATAGTATATGAAGGGAGATAGTATCAGTAATGCCCATACTATTGAGACAAATATATTCTTAAAAGCAGGGACTCTTTTTGTCAGAGCTTTGAAATGGGAATGATAGAGAAGTCCCATCACAAGTACGAAAAATCCATACAGCATGTTGGTTATATCGCTATAGATCGAGTAGATCAAACCGATGGAAAGGATACATACGTAAAGGACTATCGTAGTTCTTCCTAATTTATTCCCATTTTTCAAATATGTTGCTCTTTCGGAATTTGTAAGTTTATCCTTATCTGCACCCTTGCAATAATCATAAAGGTATATAGTATAGAAGATCAGATAGATCACGATCACGAGATCAAGGGTAATAGGAATGCTGCAGAGTAGGGCACACATATAAGCAACGCTTACTGCACCAACCGCAAAGATATGTCCCCCATATATGAACTCTTTCCACATTGTTTTGAAGAAAGCATCCACATCGAACGAATGGAACCATCCGTTATTAAGATCGTAGATGAAGTTCATAATAAAGAGTATTTGTGTTCATAGATGTAAGGCAAATGTTAACACATATTGAATGTATGTCCACAAAAAAAGGTATATTCTGAAAAAATGAGATCTCAAATATTAAATAAAGGCTTGATCGCATTTGAAATACGAAGATATTTGAGAATGAATGTTGTCTTGCAGAAATAGTTATTTAAGATTAAGCCATATCAATATCAGAAAGGTGATCATCGTATGAAGTACTGGCAGCCAAAATATGAAACAATGGACCATGAGGACCTGAGGAAACTACAGTTGGAACGGTTGAAGAGAACGGCTGCAGACGTGTACAATAACGTCCCGTCATATCAAAAGAAGTTCAAGGAACTCGGCATTACACCTGACAATATCCGTTCACTGGATGATGTAGGCAAACTCCCGTTCACCATAAAATCAGACCTTCGTGATAATTATCCCTTTGATCTTTTTGCAGTTCCGAATAAGGGTATTGTACGCATACATGCATCATCAGGTACAAGTGGAAAACCTACCGTTGTTGGGTATACTGCCGGCGACATTGAGATGTGGGCGAACATGATGGCCCGGAATCTGACAATGGTCGGTATCGGGCCGGAGGATGTGATGCAGAATTCGGTGAACTATGGACTGTTTACCGGAGGATTGGGATTCCATTATGGAATTGAGAAGATCGGTGCGATGACGGTCCCAAGTGGTACAGGTAATACTGCCAGGCAGCTGGAGATGATGCGGGATTTCAAAACGACCGCATTACACTGTACGCCGTCCTATGCCCTTTATCTTGCAGAAACTGCCAGAGAGCTGGATATACTGGACAAACTATCGTTGAGAGTTGGATGTTTTGGTGGCGAGCCCTGGTCCTCGGGTACGAGGAAGGATCTGGAAAATGCATTTAACATAAAGGCCTATGATTCGTATGGCCTGTCCGAGATGATCGGCCCCGGAGTTGCCTTTGAATGCGAGGAGCAGGATGGATTACACATCTGGAGTGACCATTATCTTGTCGAGGTCCTGGACTCCGAGGGCGAACAGGTCTCCAAGGGCGAGAAAGGAGAACTTGTATTAACATCCCTGACAAAAGAAGCCTTTCCCATCCTGCGATACCATACCGGTGATATCACACGTCTTCTGGAAAGTGAATGTGGATGTGGGCGTACCACCGATCGTATCTCCCGGGTACTCGGACGGGGTGATGATATGCTTATCGTAAGAGGGATCAATGTGTTCCCATCACAGATCGAAGATGTGCTGTCCGGTGTCCCTGAAATTACCGATCAGTTCCAGATCATGCTGGATAGGAACCGGAACAGGCTTGACGAGATTTCCGTTAAAGTGGAACTTGAGGACAATGTGTTCACCGGAGAGCTCAAGGATCTTGCTTCTGTAAAACGACATGTGGAAAGCCAGCTCAAGAGTGTGTTGAACATACGCACCAGCGTTGATCTTGTCGAAAGGGGAACCATCCCCCGGACGGCTGGCAAATCGCAAAGGGTTATAGATCGGCGTGAGGCTATCTGAAGTCATTGATAGTGTGTATGACCTATGGTATTTGTTAATTATTGTTGATCATCACAGGCAACATTATTGTACACTTTTGACCCAGATGATCCAGAAATTTTGCCAAATATCTAACCAGAGGAGTTTATCATATGCCACATATAATGGAAATCCTAGGTAAGACCCGGGTAGTCGTAAGCAACGGGAAAGTTGTGGAGGTGGGTGAACCCCGGATCCAATGGTGCCCTATTTTTGAAAAGGTACGCGGAATAAAGGAGATCACTCCTGATATCGTCAGGGAGAACATGGAATTTCGTATCAAGGATTTTGGTCTGTTCACCGAGGATCGAAAACTGGACATGGATGTTTTCGTAGGGTTCGGAGCATCTGAAATAATGATGAGTGCCCTCTCACGAGATCTTCTTGATACTACTGTCACCGTTTGTGATGGAGCTGGTACTGTGATCACCAACAATCCCTCACTGGTGCAGGGAATGGGTGCCAGGATCTCTGGTCTCATCGAAACCGAACCCATTCACACTACCATCGATGGTATTGAAAAAAGGGGTGGTATTGTCCTTGATCCATCCACTGCCAGCATTGACCCGGTAGGTGGTGTGCTGCGTGCCTGTACGATCGGATATCGCAGGATCGCAGCCACCGTTATTGATCCAGCTACGGCAAAACAACTTCGTGAGATCGAAGCAGAGCACGATCTGGACCTCTTGATCATCGGTGCTCACACGACTGGCATCAGCAGAGATGATGCAGAACAGTTAGCCAGATATCTGGATATTATCACAGGATGTGCTTCACAGAACGTCCGTAACGTGCTCAAACCCCTGGCCCAGGTAGGAACTGCGGTTCCCCTGTTTGCTATAACGCAAAAAGGGAAGGAACTGCTACTTGAGCGGGCCAAGGATGTATCGAGTCCGATTCTTATCAATACCATGCCACTACCAGTGCTTCCTGCACAAAAACAGCCTCGTGAGCTGGTGTAAGGTGGATCGGAGATTACCTTTCCTCAGGGCCTGAACGTTGTCACAGGCTCGTCCTTCGCTTTTGAGATCACTGCTTTGATCGATTTAAATGATGGAACCCCACTGCCTCCGGTTTCATTCGATACCAGTGCATTGGACCAGGGACTGTTAAGCATATAAGCAACTCCCGGATGTGGTTCCTCATATCCGGACCCCTGTGCCAGAACAATAATTTTCCCAAAATTATTCCTGACAACGACCGGATCGTTATCCGTTATTCCAAATTTCTCCATATCCTGTCTGTCAATATTGATAACGGCCGAGAGCTTCTCATATTCCTCTGCGAATCTGGAGCTCTCAAGTGCAGTATTCTGAAATATATCGCGGTGAGTTACGATCGTTATGTCATATTCCGGAATGCTCAGGAATTTTCCAAATCCCATTTATAGTACCTCCAGTATGCGATCGAATATCTCCATATCTGAGAGCCTGTCGCTCTTCAATATCACGGGCAGTTCGACCTGTACCCCATCCATACGTATTGCACTGCCACCACTTTCCACACCACCCAATGCACAGGGTATCGTGACCGCTGCATTCCGGGATGTCTGGGTTTTGCATGGATCGATGTTGATCACGGGAATGTGAAGCAGGTGCTCTGCAATGGAACGTGGAAGGCTGCCCATGGGATCTGAACCAATGACCAGTGCAGCATCGACCTCTCCGGACCGGAGCAATTCAACGGCAGAACATTCCGGGCCATGCCGAGTTACGTCCGCTCCAGTGGGATCGGTATCAAAATGCACGCGGTTGATGTATCCAGTCTCATTGAACATGGGCTGGTCAGCTCCTCTCATGTTATACTGTCCCACCATTGGTACAAGATGGAAGTTTGATACTTCGTTGAGTTTATCCATCAGTTTTATCAGAGGTTCCATGTCGCTAAGGGAATAAACCAGTCCAAGCCCTACAAATATGGTACCGAACTGTGCTTTTTTCAGTATGCTTGCAAGTTCGAGTATCTTCTTGGATTCCATCCCAAAGGATACTTTGGGAACCTTACCTGAAAGAGCGCTGGTTAGCGCATCGATCAATTCCCTGTCCGCCTGTGGTGGGATCTGGTAGAAATGATCCTTACAGATCTCTGCTGTATCTGAATGTCTCACATCAATAGCGATGGCAGTGCGGTCTTCTTCCCAACCACGCTGACGTTCTTTTCCACGTGGGAAATATGAGTATTTCGAAAGATGACGGGGGTGAGAGTTTGCAGGATCTGCACCCCAATAAATAATAACATCTGCCTGGTGTCGAACCTCATCTAGTGTACACGAGCGTATCTGTCCGTTCAATATTGCTTCGATCACAGGTCCCTGACAGAATGATGACGTGTCATCGATGTATGCATGAACCCTTCTTGCCACTTCGATAGCTTTTTTCTGGGCTTCAATGGTCGAGTTCCCAAGACCAAATATCAGAGGATTATCAGCATTCGTGAGAATTTCAGCTGCTTCCTTGATAGCAGCATCAATATCCGCCTTTTGGCCACTGATGCTACATGCAAGAGGATCCTGGCATCCTTTCATCCTTGCAACCCCTTTCCTGCAGGCACTGTTCACTCCGGATATCCTGTACCCGTCACATTCTATCTCGATATCATCACAAAGAAGTGCACATCCTGTACAAACGTAGTATTTTTCATTCACCGATATCACCACACAATGATTATTGTCACCTGCTGTAACTGCAACTATCAGATAAATTCAATGGCCTTTGTAGGACAGGTAACGATGCACCCGCTGCATAATATCTTGTTCTCACCAAATCGACGACAGTCCTCAACATTCGAGATACGCACGATACCATCCTCCACACGAAGGATCACCTTGTCGTTCGTAGGAGTTTTTCCCGCTCCTGCGCCATAGGGATCCTCGGCCACATTAACGGGACAGGCAACCACACAGTTTCCACATCCGGTACATAGCTCTTCGTGGACGATCATTCCTGTCTCAGATGCATTTCCAACAGGAGATACTATTTTTGTCAAATTTTCGTAGTTATCCCTGTACTTTTCCTCTTTCAGGATTGGACAGTCATCCACCACCGCATCTCTGGAGAGAAGCGCAGCAGCAAATGCCATACAAGTGGATCGGCCACATTCTTTACAATTTGTTTTTGGGAGCAACTGGTATATTTCCATGGCACCGGTCACAAGTTCACCTCCGGAAATGTATGTTCTAATGGTTGCTTGCCTGGCATAGGAAGGTTATTGCTCTTTTTTAAAGAACAGCTCACAGTGGCATGACCCATTTGTCTCGATCTCATCTTTGTGGTATACACAGGGACAGACGATCTTTTTATCCTCTTTTTCATCACCTGTAACGATCCTGCATGGGCAGTACTTTTTACCGTGTCTCAAATGGTTCGTTGCCATTCCTTCCAGCACAAGATCCAGCATTCCCGCATCAGGATTGAGATAATAGCCTGCCTTTTCGGCATATTTCGCTGTCCATGCATACATATCCTTCTTTGCACTATCCAATTCTTCCATTTCAGCCATTTTCTTCACCTGTACTTTATTATCATTTATTCTCAAGAAGACCATCCAATACTTTCTTTATTAGATCCTCTTTTTGTAATCCGATCAAACTCTCCTGTACGACTCCATCTTTAAACATGAACAGTGTTGGAACTCCACGGACCTGATAGGTCCTTCCGATCGCCCTGGATCTGTCGAGGTCTACCTTTACGAATTTGATCTTACCGTCATATTCACCAGCAAGTTTTTCGAATATAGGGGCCATCTTCTTGCAGGGAGGACAACTATTCGAATAGCAATCTACCACAACAGGTATATCGGACTGCACCACTTCCTGGTCAAATGCGGCTGTATTTACTTTGTAGAGGTTTGTATTGATCGGTTCTACTTCCGGCTCATCGCTTTCATCTGATCTTCCAAAAATCTTGTCGAGTATCCCCATATGAACACCTTCTTTTAAATTATATAGTTTATCTGTGCCTTTATTGTTATCCCATCATTATGTTTTTATTGTTATTAGAAGTTTGGTAGTATTGATAAAATCCTATATTCTGTGCAGTGGAATAATGAAAATCCAAAACTATATCTTTATTAAAAATGAATCAGTTATCCAGAAGGTGTCATCCGCATGAGGATAGGAATATACATATGTCACTGTGGGCTGAACATTGCGAATGTCATAAATGTTGACATGCTGCGTGAGAAGACAGGGGTACTGGAAGGTGTCGTGGTTGCAAAGGATATTCAGTTCATGTGTTCTGATGCCGGCCAGGATGCGATAGCTGATGATATCAAAGAACATGGCGTAGAGCGTGTTCTCATCGCTGCCTGTTCTCCAAAACTTCATGAGATAACTTTCAAGAATGTACTTGAAAAGACAGGCCTGAATCCTTATCTTCTGGAGATAGTGAACATCCGCGAGCAGTGTTCATGGGTTCACATGGATGATCATCATATGGCAACCCAGAAGGCATTCGATCTGGTCAGGATGGGGGTTGCCAAATTGAAACTCCTTAAGCCTCTGGAAATGAAGACGATAACAGTTACAAGGGACGTCCTTATAATTGGAGGAGGTGTTGCAGGCATAGAAGCTTCATTAAACCTTGCGGATGCAGGATATCATGTATATGTGGTGGAGAAAGAACCAACGGTCGGGGGAAAGATGGCATTACTCAATGAGGTGTTCCCAACCAATGACTGCTCCCTGTGCGTTCTTGCCCCAAAAATGACAGAGGTATATAACCATCCGAACATCGATCTTTTCACATATTCTGAGATCCAGGATGTTTCGGGATCAGTAGGAAATTTCCTTGTAAAAGGAATAAAGCATCCAAGGTATGTCTCTGAAGATCTGTGCAAGGGATGTATAGATGAGTGTGCAGGAGTGTGCCCGGTAGAGATGCCCAACCCCTTTGATCAGGGAATCGGCAAAACAAAGGCGATCAACATGCCCATCCCACAAGCAGTGCCGCAAGTTCCCTATATTGACCCGGAGTTCTGTGTTGGATGTGGACTCTGTGAACAGGCATGTCCTGCAGAT
>JAIOTO010000081.1 GCA_021106765.1 Methanosarcinaceae archaeon | reverse complement strand
GTACAGAAGGTCTTCCTTCAGATCAACATAGGCAACGAGCCACAGAAATTTGGTTTTGTATCGGATGAGATCGGACAGGTAATAACAGATATCCATTCACTCAAAAATGTTCATGTGAAAGGACTCATGTGCATACCCCCTTTCGTGTCTCCTGATCAAACACGTTTATATTTCAAGAGAATGAAAGCACTTTTTGATGAGATGAAGCAGGAAGTGCAAGATAACATTAATATCCAGGAACTATCAATGGGAATGTCCAATGACTACAGGATTGCCATTGAGGAAGGGGCTACAATGGTGCGCGTTGGTTCTGCAATATTCGGAAATAGAAAACATTGACGATTCCATTGATTGATCCACTGGATATCTTTTTGAAATTTCCCAATAGGTCATATGTGGTCTTCTCCTGTCATTATGACCAACAAGTTTAAAGATGAGTTTAACAGTTCTGAAGTGCTATTTGGGTGTGTGGCCTAGCCAGGATATGGCGGCAGCCTCCTAAGCTGTAAACCAGGGGTTCAAATCCCTTCACGCCCGCCATTTTATATTCATCCTTGTATAATTCTTATCCAACATAAATTCGTATTGTGATATCATGAGAGGTTTCAAGTTTTGATACGAAAAGCCATGTTTAAAGATGTCATATCAATTAAAGATATCATCAACTGTTACGCAAAGGAGGAGATGATGCTCCCCAGGTCTGTGGGAGAGCTTTACGAGTGTATCCGCAACTTCTATGTATATGAGGAAGACGGTGAGGTAATAGGTTGTTGTGCGCTTCAAATTGTATGGGATGAGCTTGCAGAGGTCATGTCATTTGCGGTGAGGTCTGACCACACGGGCAAGGGCATAGGCACAAGATTGTTATTGGCATGTATTGAGGATGGACACGAGTTGGGTGTGAAGAGATTTTTTACACTGACCTATGTTGCTGAATTCTTTGAAAATAATGGATTTGTTCGCGTGGACAAATCAGAACTTCCACACAAAATATGGAGTGGATGTATCAAATGCCCAAAGTTTCCGGACTGTGATGAAATAGCGTTGATACGTGATTTCGACTGACAGATAGAATATATTATATTTATTACATAGGACAGATCATCATGATAAAAACACGTCTGAGAGACTTTATAGTTACAAAGGAAGACTGGATATTTGCGGTGGCTGATTATTTCCATCCAGATGGTATCAGGTCGATACTCAGGTATGTACCAGATGAGGATGGAGAGCGTGAGCTTAATGGTGTAAGATACAAAAAGTACGATTTTGATGTGGCATTTGAATATATGCAAGAGCATAGGCCTGAATGGGTTCAGGATGTCCATATCGTGCCCGAGGATCAGGTGAAGAAGGTTCTACATCCATCAGATATTATTTCAAAATACGTAACGGAAGATCCGAGGGTCAGGGCCATCGTACAGACGCTGCTTGAAGCTGGTATTCCGGAATCAAAGATGGGACTTACGGGTTCCCTGTTACCCGGATTGAAGATTGCATCCTCGGATGTTGATTTTGTAGTGTATGGCAATGCTTGGTTCGATGCACGTGATGCGGTAGCAAAAGCGAAATCAGAAGATGGGGCGATCGAAGATATAGACGAGGATATGTGGCAGCGTATTTATGACAAGAGGGTTCCCGAGATATCCTTTGATGAGTTCAAGCTACATGAAATGCGAAAGGGGAACAGGGGTATGGTAGATGGTACTTATTTTGATCTGCTTTTCGTAAGGGATTGGGAACAGATCAAATCCCCTATCTGTCGTGGAAAGGATATCGGTCCCATGACCATTGAGGCAAGGGTGACCAATGCAGATCTTGCGTTTGATAGCCCTGCTGTGTATAAGGTCGACCATGAGGAAATAGATCACGTCCTCTCATATACGCATACTTATGCAGGACAGGCTCTTGCAGGCGAGATCATCGAAGCACGGGGTATTGTGGAACGAGTCGGCGGAATAAAACGTTTGGTGGTTGGTACATCACGCGAACCGAAGGGAGAATGGATACGTTCGCTCACACTGCTTGAAAAGAAAGGTTACAATTAAGTGAATGCATCAGCCGCCACCTGTAACCTGTGAGACATCTTCCAGACTAAGGGACATTGCTTCTTTCGCCTGTTCCCTGAGGTACTCCTTTGTTTGACCGGTTGTAACCTTGCATTGCTTTACTTCATGCGTATGTTCTTGTGTCAAACGAAGTGTAGAGGTCTGATAGTAAAGTTGTGTAGTATCGAGTAATGCCCAGATCCCCTCTTCGTTCACCTTGAGTTCGGTCACAATACCAATGGTACCGGTATTGGCATATTTCACAGTTGATCCAATGTTGATCGGATCGCCTTCGACGTCAGCGGTTTCAACAATGTCGGTTCCATCCATGACAATCACGATATACGTCCTTATCCCTGTGAGATCTCTTCTTTGAGCTCGGCAAGTGTTGCGACCCGTTCAGCAAATGCATTGTGGCGATGGATACTTTCTTCATTGATCTGTTTTATCGTAATGATCGCCTCATCTGGCACATAGTCAAATTCTTGCACAACCTTCTGCGCCATGGTACGCACGCAATCCTCTACGAATTTTGGATTCCTGTGCGCACTTTCTACCACAAATGCTTCATCCTCGCGTTTCAAAAGTTCAAATACACTGGAACTCATGGAATTTTCTATTATCTCTATTATCTTCTCAAGAGATACTTTCACATCCCCACCGGTCTTAACGGATATGAACCCACGACCACGTTGATTATGTGTAGCCATAGGTACTTTGTTCAGGAATTGGGAAATGGTCTTGTTATCGATTCCCAGTTCTTTTAAGCTTGATTTTGCCCGGTCGCGCATAATCTCTTGGGCACATGGGCAGGCTGTGATCCCTACGACCTCTGAGCCGATCATCTTTGTTATGATGATATCCTCCTCATCTCTGCGGATGGCAAGAGCTTCCGCAAATATATCCACAACTTCCTGACACTGCAGTTTTTTGACAGGCGATTCTCTTTTTATCACATATTCACTTTTCATACGTACTTCTGCCTGAGTTGCGTATTCATGGCGCGTCAGCAGATTCCGTGCGACATCGGAGCACAATTCCTCGATTTCGTACACAGGTGCTTCGATAGCGTTTTCAAGAACCTCATCAATGGCTTCAAAGTTACGGGAGAGGTTTGCCCCTTTTCTATCAGAAGGTAGGTCAACGAATATGTCAAAAGTAGAGATCAGTACGATGGGACGTTTGTCCTTTCTTTTGATCTCAACAAGTTTCTTTACGTCGGTTACACCTACACGTGTCAAGTTTACGGGTATTTTGGGTTTATCTGCCTGAACATCGGGTAAAATTACAATTGGGAGTTCCATTATCTAACCTCTAAATAGTTAGGATGTGGTCGATAGTTATTTCCGATTTATAGTTGAAACTGATTCATTACATGTAAATGTTTTGTTAGGACTTCAGTTTAGTAATATAATCCGTCTGCGCCATATCCAGCACATGTATATATAGTTATCGCATGAGGTGATGATAATCGTCTGCAATATTTGAATATAAGTGAGCACTTCATAATGATATATCTGTTAAATCATCACCAAACGGCAACATTAAAAGAAAAACATTTATACTTCGTCTGTACATGTATAACAATAACCGTTAACGGGTAAATCAGGTGATCTAATGACTGAAACAAGAAACTTTGTATTACGGGATCAGGATGGGAATGAACATGGTGTTTTCACTGGCAAACAGCCAAGACAGGCTGCTCTCAAAGTGGCTAACAGAGGCAGTGGCACCGAGAAGAAACCGGAAGTAATTATGCTGCGTGAACGTGGTACAAAGAAGATCCATGTCTACAAGGGTTGGAAAGCTATGGTCAAGGCACCTAAGAACAAACCGAGCTGGATGCCCGACAAGATCAACAAACCATTTGTCAGGAAGGACAAACCAGGTATCATCAAACTTGATAAACTCTGATCATCTCCTTATTTTGCCCTCTTCTAAAAAGAGGAGGGAATCCGTTTTACCAGATCCATGTGTTGGATCGTTAGGCTTATGAGTATCTTTTCTTTTTTTGAGGATACTTTGATACAAAAACTTTAAACATTGTTATTCTAATCTAGCGCTTATGACAAATAATAGGGAAAATGTATTGATCGAAGCTCTTCCCTACATAAGGGATTTTTCGAATTCAATAATGGTTATCAAGGTAGGTGGGCATGCGATGGTTGACCCAAATGTGATGAGCGATATCATCCAGGATATCGTGCTCCTGCGTTTCGTAGGCATACGTCCGGTCATTGTTCATGGTGGTGGTCCGGAGATCACTGAGAAAATGGAATGCATGGGTAAAAAATCAGAGTTCGTGGGTGGACTTCGTATCACTGATGACGAGACCATGGAGATCGCGCGCATGGTACTTGTTGGCAGCATAAACACACGCATCGTTTCGCTTATCGGGCAGCACGGTGGCAAAGGTGTGGGGCTGTCAGGCAAGGATGGCAAGATGATCATGGCCAAAAAGAAATCCCTCCAGTCCATCATGATCGAAGATGTGGAACATAGTGTGGATCTTGGATGGGTGGGAGATACTGAGGTCATCGATACTGATATCATCGATATCGTTCTGGAAAAAGGTTATATTCCGGTCATCTCTCCCATTGCAATGGATGTAGATGGCAATGCCCTGAACATCAATGCCGACATGGTCGCGGGAGACATTGCCAGTGCCCTGCATGCAAAAAAACTTGTATTGCTGACCGACGTCCCGGGTCTGCTATCGGATATATCAGATAGGTCCACACGTATCTCCAGGGTAAGCATCAAGGATGTGGAAAATCTGATCGATGATGGTGTAATCAGTGGTGGAATGATCCCCAAGATGCGCAGTGCGGCATCAAGTGTGGAATGTGGGATCGAACGGGTCCATATCATTGATGGTAGCGTATCCCATTCCCTTCTGCTCGAGCTGTTCACCGATGGCGGCATCGGTACTATGGTCTATATGGATCAGTGAGGGGCGTGTATTGATCATAGATATGGTTTCAATCCATGATCGGACACCCGTAGGTCAGATCATCCAGTTCGAGTACCTTCTTCCACAGTTCAATGCATTCACAGTAAGGGATATTTAGGCTCGCAGGGTCCTGAGTCAGGGAAAAATGTCGGATGACATCGGCAACATCCCTGCTGCATTCCCTGCAGTTATGAGGTCCTCGCAGTGAGCCGGCCCCCACCGGATCCGAGGTGATCACCAGTTCGGGATGTCGATTTTTTGCTTCTTTAAGGATCTCTACAATTGTCCATAACCACGGTGGACGATACTGTTTTCTTTCCCACAGATGCTCGACGTATGTGCCTTTCTGTACATTACACAGGTTTATGGAGACAGTATCCACAGATCCGGCAATGTCATCTATCGTTCCCAAAATGTCGTCCATGGCCTCTTTTTCGGACAGGAACAGCGGTTTCAGAAGCAGGTATGCTTTCATTGTTGAGCCGCTGTCATGAGTGATCCTGACGGCATCGATATATTTCTGGAAGGAGGTGCCTTTGTTGATGGAGCGCTTTCTTATGAGGTCTGAGCTGGTTTCCAGTCCGATGGCTATCTCAAAGGAAGTGCTACCAAGGGCGTTGCGGCACTGTTCCATTGCTTCAGGAGTAACAAACTCCGATCGTGTTTCCACGATCACTTTGAATATTCGCTCATCCCTGGCAAGACGCTGCAAGAGACTTGTTCGAAGATCAGGTGTGATCTCATTTTCATCCAGAAAACTGCCGGATGTGAAGATCTTAACCATGAAATGATCAAGCTTTTCCGATCGTTCCAGTGCCCGGGTCATCTGTTCTTCCAGATCTTCAGCTGAGGGAGGAGTGCTCGCCCTGTCGTAGACAAAACCACACATCGTGCAGCCGCCCAATTTGCCCCACCAGCATCCGGATGTCTTGAAGATCATTGTGAGAGTGTCTACCTGTTCCCCGTTGTAGTGATCAACACTGGTCCACACGGCTGCAGGTACATTATTACGAGAGAGTTTGATACGCTGGCGATTGCGTATCCGAAGTACGGCGTCATTGAGCGTCATTTATTCGAACTCGATAGTGGCTGGCGGTTTTGGTGTGATATCGTAGACGACTCTGGCGACAGAGGGGATCTCAGCGGTGATGCGGGATTCGATCTTGCGCAGTGTCTCCCAGGGCAGTTCCATGGCCTCGGCAGTCATGCCGTCCCGGGAACCCACCGCGCGCACGGCTATGATCCAGC
>JAIOTO010000113.1 GCA_021106765.1 Methanosarcinaceae archaeon | reverse complement strand
TTTCTCTCCCGCGTGGTAGGTTCCGATAAGCAGTATATAGTTCCCCTTTCGCAGGTCGTCTGTCACAACAGGCAATGAGGTATGTGTGCTATTGGTGGTCTTGAACGAGACCGTGCCGTTGTTGGCTCCAATATAGGTGTTGACGAACTCCTGGGCGGTGGTCTGGTTGATATTGGACAGTCCGATCCCGGCGATGGCATAACCATCGATGATCTGGTAACTGTTGGCCATCAGGTCCATTCCGGCTTTGGTGCCATTGAACTCCATTCTGAGCTCAGCACGGTACTGGTCTTCGTGGATCATCATGGCCCCATAGGTGTATGTGCCGTTGGGAGCATCAAGCAGCTCAATATCGATACGGAAACTGCTGTTGGCTTCCACACCGGTGGTGGCATCGATCACACAGTCATAGTCAAGGACCTCAAATGCTGTCATTGAGAGGATCGCAAGGTCGTTCTTGGGGAGATGTGATCCGTCCAGAAGGACCAGGGCCACGTAATCACCGGCATCCAAGGCTCCAGTGTTGATAGTAATGTCACCATTCCCCTTCAGGGTCTGGTCCATAAATTTGATTTCGCTGGAGTCAAGAAGGTCATGCAGACCAGTGGAATTCCCGTGTGCTACACTGTCAAATACGTTCTTGAGCTGTGTGGGACTGGTGCGCGTGATGTATATATCCACGTCGAGGTGTGCGAAGTCATGGGTTCCGTAGAATGTGAGGTCTACATTGTTCATGCCGCTGACGTTGGTGAACATGTCGTGGGAATCATAGGGATACCCGAATGAATGGTCGGTGTAATTATCAGCACCCACAGTCACGGTGACATTGTTGTCTCCTGAAATATAGGTGGTCTTATTGCTGCCGTTGTAGGTGAAGCTGATCGGGGCTGGCAGTTTGGCCGCTTCGCCGCCGCTGACCGCGATCCAGTTACCGTTCTTGTCCGAGTCGGTATGTTCGGCGAATATGATGTTCTCTTCATCGTTTATGTTCACCTTGATGAAGAAAGGTACATCTACGATATCGGGAGATGGTATTGTGATCTCTGTCTGCTGGAATGCTACCAGTTTCTCACCGCTGTGATATACTGCAGCAAGCAGGATATAGTCCCCCTCTTTAAGATCATCGGTGATCACAGGGATCGATGTGGATGTACTATCTGTTGTTTTGACGGACACGGTCCCGTTCCCCGGACCCATGCCCTCGGTGAGCATTTCCTGGATAATGGTACGATTGATGTTGGACAGTCCAACTCCCGCGATCTTATATCCCTCAATGAGGTTCAGACCATTAACGCTTAGATCAGTGCTGGCGTGGCTACCATCGGATTCGAAAAGGAAATTTGCATTGTACACGTCCTCATGGACCATCACAACACCGTAGGTGTATGTTCCTGCAGGAGCATTCAGCAGTTCCATATCGACACGGTAACTGTCGTTGGCGGGTGTTTCGGAGGGTGCCTGGATATTGGAATCATATTCAAGGACCATGAACATAGTAGTGGAGAGGATCGCCAGATCATTCGGGTCCGGCAGATGTGTTGTGTTAAGGAGAACGAAGGCCACGTAATCGCCGGCATCAGGGGTGCCTGCGTTGATCGTCAGGTCTCCGTTGCCTCCCAGTGCCCGGTCCATGTATTTCATTTCCGCAGAGTTGAGCATGTTACGAAGATGGCTGGTGTCCCCGTGTACGACACCGTCAAATGCGTTCTTGAGCTGGGTGGGGCCGGTGGATGTTATGTATACATCTGCTGTGAGATGTGCGAAGTCGTGAGATCCATAGAATGTGAGGTCCACCTCATTCTTCCCACTAACATCGGTGAACATGTCGTGTGAATCATATGGGTAGTTGAAACTGTGCTCAGTGTAATCCTCTGCGTTCACTATGACATCGATCTGTTTGCCGTCCTGAGTGTCCGAACTGCTGTTGGTACCCAGGTATGTGAAGACAAGAGGATCGGGGATCTCCACCGGGTTGCCACCACTGAGTAATATCCAGTTCCCATCTTTGTTCTGGTCTGGATGATCTGCGAACATGATAGTTTCATTATAGTCTATCGTTATCTGCACAAAATAGGGATCACTGGCAGGGGCTGTTGCTACTGCTGCCGATCCAAGGAACAATGATAATGTTAGTAATAATATACACCACCTGATATTCATGTTTCCACCTGTTCGCATATTTGATCTGGTTATCTATTTATTAATTAAATAATAATTCATCTAACGTATGCCGTCCTTATCGGTCAACGTTGTCTCCGTCCCCGAATGATCCCCGCCAGCAGTGTGACCGCTACCAGTCCAAATATCATGATCAGGGTGTTGGAGATCGGTACCGATGATGGTTCACTGCCCGAGTCCTCTGTTCCATCTGTTCCGTTGGGAATGGTGGAGGAAATGGGCGTTTCCGGGTCGCTGTCCATTACACTTTCTTCATCTATGGCAATGATGGCAAAGGGCGAGAAGCTCAAAGTGTTTGCCATGTAGTAAATATGAGTATTATCACTGTCTATCATTTTTGTGCTCAGCGGTTCCCATGAGTCATTGTCCATGTCATAGTGCATCAGGACGATGCGGGAGGGATCGATCCCATGTTCTGCGAGCCACTGTTCCTCAACACCGAAGACAATGGAAGCTTCCTGGATGTTTGCCGGAGTAGCAAAGCCTTCGTAACCGATCCATATGTTGAGATTACGGTATATAGTTCCATCCGCCGGCGTGTCCACGAAGGTGGACGTATCACTCAGGATCTCAATACGCACCGGTACGGAGTACTTTGTCTTTTTGGTAGTGAGGTTGATGTATACCAGCGGGTTATCATGTTCACTGAATTCAAATGTCACGGGTGTCCCTGCAACCATCCTATACGATTTTGACTCCACAACATCAATTATACTGTTTGCCTCGCCGCTGGAACCGCCACCTCCACCGTTGTTCCCACCACTACTACTGCCTGAACTGCTTTCCGGAGTGGAGCTACTGTCCGAGTCTGGCTCTTTCAGTGCAATGGTCTGTGAGTTCCCACCAACCATGAGCTGGAAATCTCCTGCAGGAATGGATGAAGTGTCATAGGTATACGTAAAGTGGCCGCTGGGATCTGCCTCAATGCCCAGGGTTGCCTTGATGGTAAGGTCCACGTCCGATGATGTATCTGCCAGCCCCCCGATGGTTATCTTGTGTGTACCACCCGGGACGTTGGATTGTGATATCTTCGCAGTGGTGCCAGAAGCATCTTTGGACACTGTCAGTGGGACCAGGCCGTACAATTTAACACTTATCCACATGTCCTTGACCGGAGTACCTGTGACCGAGAAACTGTTAGACCCTTTTGAAGGAATATCAATATTCCCTACCCTGTAGGTATATTCACCGTTGGTTGGTGATACTGTATTTGAGAACGTCACGCTGGTATCGATCTTCTCATTCGGAGCTGCCATGCCACTCACAGTGATCTCATCTCCGACCACGGGATCTTCCGGGGACACCTGTACCTGGCTGACGGCTGCAGCAGCCATGGATATCGTTATCAGTAGTATGCAAAATATGCAGAGTGCTACAAGTATCGACCTGCCGTGAGGTAGGCTATTGTTTATCATTACGTTTTTTTGTTCATCACTGATATCCACAGGTACCACCAATACAGATATAATTACTCAATGATATATGAATATGACGACTATATAATTCTTTTCCAAAATGGATATAAAGAAATTATTATGGCAAAAATCTTTTATACCATCTTGACATAGAGCACATGAGTCAATTAAATAGGTGGTACATAAATAATGCTTACTAGCGTGCTTTCAACTACAACAACTACAACAACTACAGTTTCAGCTGGCGCTATCTCCATGATGTCCGGCATAGGCTTGCCTGAATACGGCGTACTTGCCGTGATCGCATTGATCCTGTTGTTATCGGCCAAGGAGGTCCTATCAGCATCCAAACACTGGAACACTCAGGTGAACCTGTCGCTGAACATGGCTATATTCCCACTGCTGACTGCATTCGCAGCGATCGTTATATTCAAGGTAGCAGAGATAATCTGAGAGAAATCGGATATTAAGGTCATTTATCCTTTATTTCGTAGCCTTATCTCCTTATGTGTAAGGCTATTTCATGCTTCATCCTTTCCTAATTCGTCCCTATTTCGTCTCTAATTCTTCCCTCTGATGATCAATTTCAGACCAAATGGGGGATCACGCCGAACAGGAACACATTGGCAAACCCATGTATCATCGTGACTAGTGGGAGGCTCCGTGTCCGCTGGAACATGTATCCCAGTAATAGTCCAACCAGTGCGGTGTAGAGCATCTCATATGGTGTACCATATCCGGAGTGCATGA
>JAIOTO010000085.1 GCA_021106765.1 Methanosarcinaceae archaeon | reverse complement strand
GACGATTCTTTCATTGTTCTTAATTTATTGTAAATTCATAATGATACCTTTTTTTGATGAATTTTAATTTTCATGTATTATTTGAAACAATCCCAAAAGGTTTGAATATTTCATCTCTATGTTTTAGAATACAAATCATCTTAAGATTGAGATTGTAACAGATGTATAAGGAAAAACTTGCAATGACTGACATTGAAAAACAGTTGGAAGATGCCAGACAAAATTTAATAGACCTTACAATGCGTAATCGTCTCTTAAACTTTCGTCCTACAAAGCAAAAACCAACATATTCCTATGCATAATTTAAATTAACAACGAACTAAAACGAACTGGAACGAACTCTTTGAGCAGAAATACATTCAAACTGTGTTCTAAATTTTGTATGTTACTTATGTAATTTTGAGATGATTTATGATATGTGTCTGAATTTCTGCAAGGTCCTGGTTATTATATTGGATCATCATTGGTTTTCAGGGATAGAGCATGTGCCGTCGCACCATTTTTTTTGGATATAGGTAAGTGCAAAAAAATGAACTCTTGTCAATAATATATTGTGTTTATGCTTTTGAATGTTGTCCTATAACAGAAAATAGAGGGGTAAGCATTTATATGCTTTAAGGAATAATAATTATATTCCTTCGGTGTGGGGTTTTCATCTATGAAATTACCAATCCATTAATATATATGCTACAAACAGCACTACAGCTGCAATTAATAATATTGCAATTGATTTTCCAGTTATGCTTATAAATTGTTTTCTCGTCAGATTTTCGGTTACATATTTTTTATTTTTGCATAGTTTAGCATTCTTTGCATGCAGTTTTTTGTTATATTCATTATCTGTTAGAACAGAATTAACCATTTTTTGAATCTGTTCGGCATCATTCGTATTATTTTTATTAGAAATTTGTGTTTTTTCACCACAGTTTGTGCAAAATAAATCGTCAACTTCTAATTCAGAACCACAATTATGGCAATATATTTTTCTCACCAGAAGTAAATTATATACTTAAAAAGATGTATGATGTGGGCTTATATAATCCTTATGTTGTACTTAATTATGTATACAATAATTATTACTTTCACCACGCTTGGCATCTATTGAAATACTTCCGGATTGTATTGGTGATTGAGGTGAGATCGATGGATGAGTTTTTCAAAGAACTGATAAACAGGACCAAGTATTTCGAACAAATTGAACAATTCAAAGACGTTGAACGTAAGTCAAAATAAAAAAGTTTGTCGGCTGCAGACAATCCTCCATTCTGTCAAAACAGCTTTCATGATTGCAGCCGGCATATCCTCCATTATTTCTTATCATTGATCCATATTCTAAAGCCGTGGGATCTCCAACCTAAAAAAATGTGATGTTGCATCTCGTGTGTAGTAGGGTAGGCTTATTCATTCCCTTCCATCATGTATTATGTTCCATTTGTGATGTTTTCCGATTCCGTTTTTTCGATCTCTTTCAGAAATCGTGTGGTTCTGTAGTTATTCTTCATTTTTTGCTCTGCTATGCGTCTCTGATATACCCGAATTGATCGAAGTAGATCGATCTTTCGAAAATCGGGCCAGAATGGAGCACAGAAATATGCTGCACATTCATTGCCACTTGCCTGCCATGGGAGGAAATTGGACACCCTTTCATTCCCACCAGTCCGGATGATCAGGTCTACATTAGGTACAGCACATCCTTCAGATGGGTACAGATGCTCTGAGATCGTAGATTCGTTGATGTCATCCGGAAGGAGTTCATCATTGACCACCTTATTTGCTATTTCTTTTACTGCCTGCACAAGGTCCTGTCTTCCACCATATGCGATAGCCACGTTCAGGTTGAATTTGTCGTAGTTCTTTGTAGCAGTTTCTATCCTGCTGATCGACTGGCGCAGATCATCCGGCAGGTGTGTCCGTTCACCTATCACGCGTACCTTGAGTCGTCGTTCATGTGTCCTATTGTCCTCACACATACTCTCGAACCGGAGTCGTATTAGATCAAAGAGTTTATTCTTCTCTTCATCAGAACGGTTAAAGTTCTCCGTAGAAAACGCATATATCGTTAATTCCTTCAAACCGATCTCGTATGACCATTCGATCACCTTTTCGGTGATATCCGCTCCCTTTCGGTGTCCGTAGGAAGTAAGTTTCCCGGTCATTTTTGCATATCTACGATTACCATCCATAATGATCGCGACATGCTCGGGGACCGGACCATTCTGTATTTCCCTGATCAAAAGTTGTTCATATCCCTTATAGAATATGTTCAATATAATGTTTAACATGGGGCAGCAGTCCCTTTTAATAGTTGAGAGGGAAACACCGGTACCATTTCAATAATTATCCAGAACCGAGCGGACAATATCTCTATAATCGCCCTTCAACAGATAAACGTTATGATCTCCCGTAACATCAATACTCAGTATCCCCAGTCGTGTATTCATAAGCCCCACCATGGCTGAAACTCCCCTATAGCTCACATCAAAGTCCGTTTCATGAAGGTACTTATATACATCGCCAGTTGTAAACATATCGCCATCTAAAAAATGCCTGAGGACTACCTTGCGTATCCCTGTATCATCACGGCCAAGATACTTTGTAAGCCTTTCTTTGACCCTATCCTCAATTGTCTCCAGTACAAACACCTCTAGCTAAAACATGCTATTTTTACTTATATACTTATGCTAATTTATGCTTTTTATGTCACCAGAAATTAAATTATCTACATCGTTTTAGCTTATAAAATTATGGATTTACAATGGTATTGTCTCAACAACGATCCCATTCCTGAACGGATACCTTTCTATAATTGACATCTCATGAGTACTATCTCTGATCTCATCAGCAATGTCCTCGAGGATCCACCATCCCATCTCAACAGTCTTTCCTTCGATACCATACATGTCTGCAGGAACATCAAGTGTTCTCAACACACTTATCAAACAATCGATATTGTCGCTTCTGGCCACACCATATATCAGGGTCCCGTCATCGGTGATCTCATCAAAAACACGCGCAGTGTTGTTGGCTGTTTTGATCAGGCGCTTTCTCAGCTGGACAGCATCCTTGTAACTCGATGAACAGAAGTGAACTTTCCTGAGTGCAGATGTGATATTGCTGGCACATGTGCGTGACCCCTCAACCGCATTGGAGAGGTCGTCTATAAGTTCAAAACCTCGGGCATGCATAGCATTGGCGTTTGTATCAGAGAACTCCAATTCGTTGAGGTTCAAAAAACAGTCCATATCATTGACAAATTTCCCTATATATCTTGCTTCGTCGATCGCAGGGATCTCGATACCTACGTCCATTCCCTGTGTTTTTGCGTCCCTTAACGCACGCGCAAAAGGGGTATCCTCAAGTTGTCCCCATGTGGTATATGGGGGGTGGAATCGGATCTCATCCAGGCCGGCTTTGGCAAGTTGTGAAAGAGTGTCCATGCTGGCAGCCGTTGAAGTGTAGAGATGGATATGGTGTTCCATCCCGAATTCAGCTTTAAGGAGTCTGATATAATGCAGGACCCTCTCCTTTTCAAGAAGTGGTTCCCCACCGGTAATGCCTGTACCCAGGGCACTCATCTGATATGCTTCCGCGATCACGTCCTCATCAGAGTGCACATGACGCTCATTGGCATAGATGGCATCTTCCCTGCGTTCATCAGAGAGAGGACAATAGAAACAACTGCGATCACATATGCCGGTGACGAAAAGCACCATTTTTGCACCACGCTGGCAAAGCTTGCATCCTTGTGAAAGGTAATTGTAGAAGGAACCTGCTTCACCCTCAGTCATATCGCTCATACGATATGTTTCATGATGATATCTATATATAAATCCTTCTTCACCATTATTCCTTCTTCATCAGGATTATCTATGTTGACAATATTGTATGATGGGATGGAAAAAGACGGATTTATCACAGTTTTAGGTTGTAACAAATGTGGACGATGTGACAACATCTGTCCCACCGATGCGCTGTACACGGAAAATGGTCTGGTAAAAATCGATCACGAGCGATGTACCCTCTGTATGAAATGTGTAAAAGTATGCCCGATCCAGGCGCTGGCCTATATGGAATGATCGGTTCAGATCAGTCCTCGGAATATGATCCTTGAGGCCACCGATGTAATCGTAAAAATGAGCAAAGATATGGGTAACATCTGTCCAAGGTCGAACATCAACTGAGCCCGATCTCCCCCATGTTCGATGGTAGTCGAGAACCTTGCAAGGATCACAGTTATGAGGATCAGGTAGATCCCAATAGCCAGCATGAACAGATCAGGAGGAATCGACTGATTAAGAGTTTCAGGAGATATATTGGCAGGTCCTGGCATAACATCTGAAGGCAGACGTGACATCCCTTTAGCCACGTTTTGCAGAACCTGCGATATTACCTCGGATAGGGCGATGGTCACTCCTGCGATCAGCGGTGCAAAGATGCATGCTGTTGATCTCATGGTAGATGTCATGTCATAGAGGGAACGTTTGATATTATCCTCCACATTCTGTAGTTCCTTAAGATGATCCGCCAGTTTGATGATCGCAACTCCTGCAGACAGATGACTCTTCTGCACACTTTCTGAGAACAGTGTAAGTGTTGTATGTATGCGATCGGAATATATGTCCTTGAATGCCCCATAATCCGGATCGAATATGGCTGAGTGCAGGTCTGTGCGCATCGTGACAAGGTTAGAGGAGATCCTCTCGAACCCTTCACCTATTGTTGACCCCTTCATTGTCTGTGCGGTATGTGCAAAGGCCTCCTCAGCGGATCGTCCTTCAGATATGCGTCTACCCAATATGAACAGTGCATCTGAGAACTGATTCTCCATTGCTTTGATCTCTCCTCGTATCTTTCGGTAAGGAGCAAACGCAGTGTTCATGTAGATCGATGCTGCGATAACGATCCCCCAAAGGATCAGCAGGGTAGGAGGGAGTATTCCTTCAAGTGTAGTAGTGGAGATGATCGAATAGGGGTTTCCCAGGAACATATAAGTGTAACCTGACACACTGACCATCCCCCCCACGACCACAGCGACGATCAGTGATATACGTTTTTTGAGCTTGATATTCTTAAGTGCAGGATGTGTGTCAGGGATCTCCTGCGGTAGGAGCGTTGCCGGTCGTTGCATCAGGATATATTCCGCATATGCGAATGTGATCAGGGGAAGTACAATATTGTACAGTATTATCAGGGTCGCGATGTCAAAACGGAGTCCTACTACCGTAACCGCTGGCATCAGGGCTACCAGTGCAAGGGGGATAAGGATGAAGATTGAATAGAGTACGTATGTTGGAGTCTTGAGCCTTGCAGCAAAGGTATCCATGAGGTTCTTTGTTCCATCGAGGACGATATCCAGCGCACGGTTTAACGTGATTATACGCTGTGCCTCATCTGGTTCACTGGCTGAACTTTTTACCAGGTGCAGTGATCGCTTAAAATATTCACTGTTCTTGCCCCACAGTTGAGTAAAGTCCAGTACGGCATCGTCCATGCTGCTATACATGCGAACCTGCAATCTCCAGAGCATCTTCCTCAGGTCCTTTGCAAGAGGACGATTCGAGTTCTCAGCCGTAAAAACAATAGTTTTTTCCATATTCGAAACAAGTTTCATGGACATAACTATGTAGCTGAGGACTTCAGGGATATCTCCCATTGATTGAATTTTCATGTACCGTGCGTATATCTTTATGTATTCGCTCAGGTACAGGAGGGTCAGGGCAGGTATCGCCAGAGTGAGTACTGCCAGCAGTATCAGGATCTCTGACCGAAACGTACTGATCTGAAAGATGATGATATCTGCGGTCAGCATTGTTACAAGAGCAGTAAATGCACCCACATATGAGAACAGAGCTGTCTCGAATGGCTCAACGTCAATCCCGGTAAAAGCGACAGCATCTTTATAGTCTTGGCTGACCACCTTTTCAGTAGTTGCAGAGAATGATCCAATATCCCGGATCATCCATTTCATGTGCCTGGATGTGTACCGGCATCCTCTTGTGTACCAGTTATCCATACTATTCCTCGGATATGTTGAGATATGGTGCAGAATAGTCCTCAAACCACTCACACCATTGTCTATAGGCATGCTCATGGTCCGTTCCATTGATCATGTCCTTCTTTCTATCCATAATTAGCCAGAACATGTTGTTTGCTGCACTGACGGCCTCTGCTTCCACAAGCAGGGGATTGATCTGACCATAGGCCGCCATCTTTTCTTTGATCTTCGCCCGTATACGGATGTTGTGGGATGCGGCCTCTATGGTTATTCCCCATTTCTTCGCGATCTTGCTGATGAGTTCAGATTGTCCCCTGTCCATGATATCCGTTGGACACTGACAGTCCCGGGAGGCATCATATACAAGGATATCTGAGAATATTTCAGAGACGCTGGCATTATCATCCCAGTTCCCTCTGACCTCTGAGATCTCAGTGACCCGCCGTTTCTTGCTCATTCCACCGCCTGTTCTGGTATTTGCACAGACTATCACAGCGTCGGTGGATCGGAATGATGCAGGCGGTACCTGAAGGGTATGGACGATACGTTCATAGACCGCTTTCGTGGATGCGCCATGGATCGTACCGATGACCGAGTTGCCCGCGGTACCGACCTGCATTGCCTCGTACAGGACCTTTACTTCCGGACCACGGACCTCCCCGATCACCAGTGACGAATTGCCCAGGCGGAGTGCTGCACGAAGGGCCACATCCGGCTTCATCTCTACATTCGATTGGAGTATGGACGATCTGGCACTCATTCCCTGCATCTTCCATCCCAGGCGCTGGAGTTCATTGATGGGTATTTCCCTGGTGTCCTCTATAGTAAGTATCCTGTATCTCTGTGGGATCTCCATGATCATTGCTGTTAACAGTGAGGTCTTTCCTGAACCAACATCACCGGCTATGAGCACCGAGGATTGTCCATCGATCAAAAAGCTCAAAAGGCCAGCGGTAAGTGGAGATATCGATCCCGTGTTCAGTAGTTTTGGCAGGGTCCAGGGTGTGTTCGCGTGTTTCCTGAATGCATAGGCCAACCCATTGGCACTTAATGGATCTCCTATGACCGATACGCGCACACCGAATTCCTTCAGATCCATTTCCAGTACCGGTGTTGCTTCTCCAAAGGGGCGACCGCTGATAGCCCTGAATCTGGAGACCATGGA
>JAIOTO010000119.1 GCA_021106765.1 Methanosarcinaceae archaeon | reverse complement strand
CGCCCACTGTTCGCAAGCGGATTCACGGCAGTCATGGGAACTGCAATTACCGATGCTGACAGGATGCTGCAGATCGTTAGTGAGGCAGGTGGGACGAAGCATCTGTTGAGAAAATGTGGTAGGAAGGTCGCGGCGGTAAAGGTAACGGAGTGAGTCATCACCAATTTCTGACAGGTTCAATAGTGCAGATATGATCATTAACTCCCGTATTCGGAAACGAACTGATAAGTTAGTAATTGATCGTTTAGTTCATTGTTGTTAATATGAGGAAATACCAACAACAATTAGCCTCTACAGACCCATAGGTAACACCATGAACACATTCAAATATTACATAAGGAACGACACCCCCTTTGAGGTCACTGAAACCGTCCGGACGGGTCTTGAGGAAATTGGAATGACCCATCAGAGCACCCACCAGATCGTGTGTCTCGAAGACCTGGATGATGCCGAACAAGAGCAGTTACTTGAGACCATCCGTATCATCAGCCGCAAGAACGGTATGGGTGTGGTCAGTAAGGGCAGGGGTCCACTACCGATCTCTCGCAAGCACAACCTCAGCAATGTGGGTATCCTTATCCAATTTAAGGATGACTGCCCTGTGGATGTTTACCCTCATGTGAAGAACGGAAAACGCAACGATGTGCTACATCACCTGAAACATCTGGTCGAAGCATCGGATATGGATGCGCTGGTGGAAACGAAGTATATCCGTGAAGAAGATATCGCGCGGATGATCGCAACCTTTCCAGAACTGATCGAGGACGGATTACAGTTTAACGATACCGAAATAGAGATAGAAGGCGGTCGCATCGACGCTGTTTTCACTGACATGAACGAAAAGCATCTGCTGGTCGAAATTGAGATCACAGCCCGGGACAATGCTATCGGCCAGGTCCAGCGGTTCAAGCTGCCTTATGCCAGAAAATTCCATCTTGATCCGGATCAGGTAAGATTGGCTATCGTATGTGCCAAAATATCCGAGAGCAGACTGCAGGCATGCAAGGGCTCAGGGATCGATGTTCATTGTTTGTGTCTGGATAAGCGGACGTGAATCGAAAGAAGTACGATCACACGATCCGTTGCTCGCCGTTATAAATATACATATTCGGACGACGGACAAATGCCACCAGTGTAATGTCCTTCTCTTTTGCCAGCTCCAAACCTCCACTAAGTGGAGCAGCCTTACTGGCAACCAGGGGGATACCTGCGTTCACCACTTTTTTTACCATCGTGACAGACAGTCGGCCAGTGGTTATCAGGGCACATCCGGACAGATCCGCACCGCTCAATATTGCTTCCCCTACGGCTTTGTCCACAGAGGATGCGCGGCTAACATCCTCGCAGAAAGTTATGATATTGCCGTTCATATCGCTGATAATTGATGAATGAGTACCACCGGTACGCCTCCAGGTGGTACCGTGCTTCCTGATATGATCCATCAGGTCAAAGATCACATTACTGGAAAAACATACATCTGGTACATGGTCCCCGCATTGTTCCTCAGATGCCTCTACGACCTCACACTGTATGGTCCTATCTGATATTTTCAGAGAGAGTATATCATCCGGGACCGTTATGTGACCTTCACAGATCAAATGGCCTACCGCCAGTTCTTTTAGCTGATCAGGACTTGCAAGAAAAGACTCAATATGACTGCCATTGATATGAATATCATACATAGTTTCAACGATGATATCCGCGTCAATAGGATGCTTTTTTCCACTGGCGATCTCAGTACATTTTATAGAAATATAAGGGGGAGACGAAGAAGTAAGTTCTTCATCTCTCCAGTAGCTCGTGAACTCTCCTTTTTTGTCCACGTGCCAGTCGTTTTCCATTCACGCCATCTCTTTGATCTTCGCAAAGAGCTGCTTGAGGGTGTCCTCGTTGCTCTGTGTGAAATCGAATGGTGACTTCGTGAACGGCTCAAAGTACACAGGCACATTGTCCAGTCTGTAGAACGTGCCATCATTCTCCATTGCGTCAATGACACCAGGCAGTACAACATCGGATGCGATGGTTGTTGGACATGGTGCAATATCCAGACAGGTCATGGGTATCTCTGCGAGATAGGTTGCACATTCTGCAGGGATATGGTCCACAAGGTCAGCACACATAACGAATGCGGCATCCACGTCCTTCTCCCTCAAAAGATCAACCATTGTTGTCTCTCCAGGATTGTACCGGGGGTATCCTCTCGCAAAGTCGAGACCGAATGGATATCCGTACAGGTAGGTTGCTATCTGGTTGAATCCTGCAACGTTGCAGTGTCCTCTCAGCGCACCAAGTACGAACTTTGTACCATGGTTGTTGTTGAGTTCCTTTATAAGGTTCAATCCAATTTCTACATTCCTGTGCTTTCCAATGGATGAACCGAGGCCGAGACCCACAGAAACGCTACCAAAGTTTGCATTCATCATTGTCTCAGCCATCTCTTCAATGGTAGAGAGAGGTACACCGGTAGTCTTTTCAACAGAAGGATGTGGCTGCTTGCCCCTGACAATTGTCAGCAATGCACTGAACAGCTCATAGTCACTGTTGGGTTTAAGCTGGACGTGCATGTCCGATGCTATAGTGGTGTCGGTTACCCTTGGGTCCACTGTAATGACCTTGCGGTCGAACCTTCCTTTCTTTGTCCAGTATCCTCTTGGAAATACTGCGTACTTTGACATGTGCCTTGGCATGGATGCCAGGGGATTGGTACCCCAGTAGATATTAACGTCACTTCTGTTCTTGGTCTCACCTGCAGTGGCGGCAGAACATCCACTTTCCTGGATACCCATAACAGTTGGTCCGTGGCAGATGGTAGCGTTGGAATCTGCTACACCACCAAGATACTCAGCTATGTGAAGACCTACTTCCTGTGCCTCGCATGAGGTCTCGCTTCCCAGGAAGAGCAGAGGTCTCTTTGCATTGACAAGCATCTCTGCAGCTTTTGTGAGTGCTTCGTCCCATGCAGCCGTTACAAGCTTACCATCTTTCTTGATCAATGGATCCCTTATACGATGTTTACTAACGACTTCCTGGAACTTTGCATTCCCCATTTTGCAGGCATTCTTAACGGTGATGGTATCATCATTGAGCTCCACCTGGATATCATCACATGAACCACCGCACACCGGACAGATAATGTTCTTAAAAACCATATCATTTACCTCCCATATACACTTTGAGGACAATATCTTCGGCGCTTAGTACCTCGTCCTCTGTGGGTTCAATGGCCACAGGGCTTCCCTTATACAGCGGGGAGCCTGTTGAGAATGTGTCCGGATCAATGATCACATTTGACCAGATCGCCCTTGGCATGAACACATCGCCCCTCATCACAGTATCCGTACAAATGGTATAGACTGCGACAGAGTATTTTTCGTCCTTACTCGTTACCTTTACCTTTCCGGGGCAGCCAAGTGCTTCAAAGTCGACAGGAGATATCCAGCAGACTGCACATTCTTCTGTGTAATCATCTGTGATCTTGTCGCCGCCTTTTGCAAGCCTACCCTCATCAATGGTACTTCCTGTGTTAAGTAATACTTTCATGATCACACCTCACAGATCCCTGTTTGCGTCCTGGTTCACATAAAAAATGCCTTTTGGCTTCTTTGCTATGGCATAATCCCTGGCGAACTTCATATATTCACCCGGACATTCCAAGTCATCGAACGTAAGGTCACTCTCATTTGTTTCATATTCAAATCCCGGAGAAAAACCTTCAATATGTCCACCGATGACCATTGTACCTGCTGTCATCTCAGCAGCCACTGCGCGGATCGCATCTCCTTTTACAACGATCAGACCGCCGTTCTTGCGAATACCACAGTAGTGACCTACATTGCCACCAACGATGATCTCCCCGCCACTTATGCCACCACCGAGATTGTTCATTGCATTCCCGTCGATAACGATACGGCCACCGGACATTCCTAACCATTTTCCACGATATGCGCAACCAACGTGGTCTTTGACATTACCCGTGATGTGCAGGAGACCGCCTTTCATCTCCATTCCTGCCCAGGAATCAGCGTCACCCTTGACAAGGATCTCGCCGCCTTCCATCTCAGTACCTACATGCATGCTTACTGATCCTTCGATAGTGATCTTGCCTGCGGTCATCTTTTCTCCAATGCGCTTTACTCTGGAAACATCGCCCTTGACAACAATGGAGGTGTCCTCTGCTGAACTTCCGGCTTCACCTTCAACATCGAAGAAATCAGAGAGAGGGTACTGTTTTGGTCCCTGCCATACAAGCAGTGATTCTATCTCACTTTTGTTCTTGCCGGCAAACATGTCAGGTGTGACCAGATCTGCCTCTACTTTGATATCGATCCCAGTATTCAGTGTAAGTATAACTTCTGCCATGATATCACTTCTCCGCATTTACCTTGATCACTGTAGGGTTCACTAGATACTTTTCAGGTGTTGGATAGTGCTTGAATCCAAGGGAATAGTACCTGAACCATTCCTGCACATCCTTGAGCATATCTTTCTCGTCTGCATCCTTGACATCCACATCAACGTAGTAGGTCCTCCTGTCAGGAACAAGGGTGATCTCTCCATTGTGGCAAACGACATTTCCATCCTTGATGGTATATTCAGCCGTGCTGAACTTCTGGATAAGATTGTCAAAGTCCCTTGTATCCACCTTTGTTGGGTCGATGTCATAGATAGTGACATCTCCGTCAGCACCTGCTCCGAAACTACCTTTTCTGTGAGCCATACCAATGGTCTTTGCCGTGTTGGCACGGGTCAGGATGGCAATGTCATACATCGACATTTCTCTATCCACACCGCCAAGTGTGCTCCTGTCATTGGCCCATTTGTGACATTCACTGAATGTCTGCTCCCTGGACGCCTCTGACATCAACCAGCTCATGACAAGTGGGTACTTTGTGAACGGTCCTCCATTAGGACTGTCCGTGGTCATGATGGTCTTCCAGGGATCATCGATGAGCAGCAGGCACTCAAGACCCATTGCCCACTGGGTACTGTGCACAGGATTGCTCTTCAGGTATGTGAATGGACATACACCAGCACCACATTCCATTTCAACATCAGTGTTGGACCATTTGCTGCCTGTAAGGACAGCGACGTCATGGATAGATGGGCCGTCACCTGTCATACATGTTGCTTCGCCGAATGGCACACAACCACTGTCAATGACAACGTGGTCAGTATTGTTAATGTAATCCGCGAGTGGTTTCACACCGGATTCGAAGTCGCGCCAGGACGTGCCTGCAAACGCATTGAACTGCATGTGTGTGAGGTACACGGACTGATCCCTTTTCAGATCCATCTTTGTATCTGCCCACTCAACACCCATGTTCTGCTTTGCTTTCACGCTGCGGGACAGTTTCAGGGATTCCTTTGTTGTCTCAAAACATCCGGGATGTCCAAGATTGTTTGCATGCAGGTGCATGGACATTGGCATACCCAGCATCTCATTGATCTCGGTTAGTCCGTCAATGATCTCCCGCGGTGTGATCTCGAAATGGATGTTCGTTTCATCCAATGATGAAATGTTCTTACCCCATCCCCAGTTCTCCACGCCTGCCGGGTTTACACACTTGATACCATAGGTCTTGTGTGTTCTCATCATCCATGCCACGTATGCTGCAGCCCTGTCAATATCACCATCTTTCAGGTAGCGCATCATGAACCAGTTATTACCAAGAACCAAATATCCTCCCATATCCAGCATGGGGATGGAGCGCATCTCCTCATGAGTATGACGGGCTTCCATTGGAGGCACAGCAGCCTCGAAAACAGTGGTGTAACCCATCTGAGAATACTCATAACCTTCCATGTATACGGAAGGCACAGTATATCCTGACCCTGAGTGTGTCAGGGGAGTCTTGCCCCTTGCCCACTTGTAACTATCCTCAGGACGCATCATTCGCCCGACATTGACCTTGGCTCCTGCGATGTGGGAATGTGAATCCACACCACCGGGCATTACTGTCTTGCCATTTGCATCGATTTCCTTTGCATCCTTCATCTCGGACCCTGAAAGCTCCTTCACGACCTTTCCGTCCTTGATGAATATGTCCATCTTATCCCCATTGACCTCATTGAGAGGATCGAACACGTATCCGTTCTTGATCACTATTGTACCAGACATCATTATACCTCCCTTGGCTCAAGCCAGATCGCATCGGTCGGGCAGATCATGGAACACGTTCCGCATGAACCGCATACTTCCTGGTCCAGTACTTTTACAGTACCGTTTATTACTTCAAGAAGGGGTTTACCATCAAGTTCATTGAGACTTCCTGCTGCAAGTTCCTTGTTAGAGTTGGCATTGACAGGACAGACTATCACACAGTTGCCGCACCCAAGGCAGGCATCTTCGTCTGTCATGAGAGTAGATGTAAGAACCGGTTCTGCAGATGGTTTGTCCACCAGTTTTTTCTCGAACACATTCTTCTTGGCCATTTCCGCCACAATAGCGGTCTTCTTCACATCAATGGCATCTACCGGACATGCAACATCACATGCACCACAGTAGATACATGCATCCTGTCGCTGTGCCAATTTATCTGCGCGCTCGCCAATACCCCATTCAGGATTGAATATTGCATTGCACGGACATACGTCTATGCAGGTACCACATGACTGGCAGGTATCATCATCATAAGACCATGTACCTGCAAAGGGTTTCTCCACGGTGATAGCATCTGTTGGACAGACTGCCGCACACCATCCACAGTGTACGCAGAATTCCTGATCGATGGTCGTTTCGCCCTCGATACTGATACTACTATCATTTGAGAATTTCTGTGTGACCTCGATGCAAACCTGTGGACAGACCGCCTCACACAGGCCACAGTGAGCACAATCATCGTTCACCGTTGTCGGTTTTATGGCAACACTAAGGAATGCTTCATCCATAGCCGGTTTGTCATCTACTCTAATCTCCAGTGCACCTGTTGGACACACCTTGGAACACATTCCGCAAACTATGCATGTGTCAGGTATTGCCTCTATGAATTCCTTGTCGATAAGCCCTCTGGCAACCGGTCCAACTGAACCGACGACCAATGTGTCTTTTGGACATACCATGACACAGGTTCCACAACCAACACATTTATCTGGCAAATATACCAGTTGTTTGTTGTCCTTTGTTGAAATTACTATTTCATCCATTTCATCTACTCCTCTACTGCCTATTATCACATGCCGCACACAGGATCTCATCCCCATATCGGATAAAGCACTCTCCACATTCTTCACATAGCAGTACTTTCTTGCTTTTCTTTACTGGAACATCAACATCAACCATTTCATAGCTATAGACATTGTCCCCTGCCTCAAGTAGTATCGGGACGACCTCTTCATGAGGCAGCTTCTCAGTGTTCATATACCATGCATGTAGTTTAGGATAAGCTTTTGTCTTGTTGGTATCAAAATATATCCGTACACCACGTGTAGAGGTCACCCCTTTTGGGGCCCTTATTGTCACGGTGACAGCCATTTTACCAACATCATTGATCCTGAGACCTTTGTTCCCCGTGGTCGCACCTTCCAGTATCTGGAATGGATCAGGAATACAATTGTAGGTCTCACATGTCGCATAGATCCTATCATCATCATTGACCGCAAGGATCCTTTTTGAAATATTCAACATCTGAAGGCCTATCAATGCCCCTGTACTTAAGTATCCGTGAAAAGGAATGATCTTTTCCACCTGCGAAAAGAGTTCAGGATCCTGTTCTTTTATCTTTGTGATAATCTCATCCATGTTATCCATATGCTTAGACCTCTATATCAATGGGAACAAATAGATACAATGGTAGTCAGGATAAAGTACCATAATCTAAATGTTACAGGAACATATCAATGAAAATTATATATAATTATCGATGTTATTTCTATATGCTGTATCAACAACAAATATAAGTATGATTAAATATAAATGCAGTATATGTTTTATTGGAAAGCATATATTACTTGAACACATAATGCATGATAATAGATTGACTTAGATATTTGATCAAACATTCAATAAAAATCGACTGAATAACAGAAACATTTGACGAGGCTCCCTTATGATCAGAAGATCCCTAATGATATTGCTGGTATTATTATTCAGCTGCTGCCACTTTGCTTCAGCGTACGCGCTGGATGACATTGAGTGGGTGTCCAGTATAGATTCAACGACCCTTCACTGGGGCGACACTGTCACAGACGATAATTACGTAATTGCTGCAGAGGATTTTAATAAGGAAGGTTTTGTTCATCTTACTATCAAAAAGAACGGTGAACTCGTGCATTTTGCATCATTGCAGGTAGGTGGTAGTTTTGACTACAGGGACAATATCGATGGCGAAGATGTGAGGATCTATGTAAAAGGGGTTAATCCGGACATTGATGAATGGGACGGATATCCTAATGATCCCACCACTGAGATCCAGATATACCGTAGAGGTCTTCCTGAATTGGACATCACCATTGAGACTGATGAGGATAACTATGATCCAAAACAAATTTCATCCCCGGATGTGATCACTGCAACGATCACTGTGGAGAACAATGGGGATGCAAAAGCAAATAGTGTCGAGATGACGATCGATACCAACGGTCTGGAGCTGGATGATGGAGACCTTACGCACCTGTTCTCAACGCTTGAGATCGGCGAGGTGACTGATCCGGTAGTAGTTAAACTGACGGTACCACACCTCTGGGATCAAACCGATTTTGAGGTCAAACCGATCGTCGAATGTTATGATATCAATGATGACCGGCATGAGTTCAACGAGACAAAGACCGTGACCGTGGAGGAGAAGGCCGAATTGATCATCACCAAGACCATAACCAATGAAGTTTACATGGGCGAGACTGTACATGTACAGGTATCCATACGCAACGCGGGGATATGCAGGATCAATTCGATAGAGATATCCGATACGATCATTGAAGAACTGGAACTCAAGGACAGTGTGACCCTCGCAAAGACGATATCTCTGAATGCCGGTGAGACCCAGAGCCTGTTCCAGTATTCATTGAGACCCGTAAGTACAGGTACATTCACCGCTCCTGCAGCAACCGCAATATTCACAGCATCCAATGGAGAAGAATACGAGTTCGAATCGAATGGACCAGCTATCGAAGTGAATGGTCCTGAAATCATCATAACACAGAATGTAGATGTATCAACGATCCAGCCCGGTGAAGAGATAACTGTTACTGTGACTGTCAAGAACGATGGGAACAAGGATGCAAGTGTTACGGTTGGATCCACCATACCAGACGAGGCAGCGTTCATAAGTGGTGACAAGGGTTTCAGCCAGGTACTCAAAGGGGGAAGTTCAGAGAGCTATACCTATGTGATCCGGCTGGATGAAGAGGGGATGGTCAAACTGCCAGCAGCTACAGCCACATTCATTGATATGGAAGACTACCGTGGTGAGAAGATCTCCAACACACCAGTGATCACAGTAATATCCGAAGAAACATCATCAGGAGAAAATAATGATTCTCCCTCCTCTCAGGATGAGAGCGATACAAGTTCAGGACAGCAGGAAAGTGGTTCAGACAGTGGATCTTCAGACAATATGATCGCCCCTGGTTTCGGACCTGTCCTTGCAACCCTTGCACTTTTCTGCGTCTATATGATCACCAAAAAGAAAAAGTAAGGATTGTACGATGAACTTTTCCAACATATACAGGTTCTGTGAGATATCACTGATCATAGTGTTGATCTGTACAGGCACGTCTGTTGCATCTGAAGATGATGATATCGAGTGGTTCGAGTCTGAAGAGCATACGCTGTATTGGGGAGACAAGATAAATACAAGCGGATACCTGATCTGTGCGAGTGATTTTTCATTGGCAGGACCAACCGATTCGAACAATGATTATGTAATGTTTTCCATAATTACCAATCGGTCAGAAGAATGGAACTCGATCCTTGCTCTGAACAGCAGCGAGCTCCCATCTACCGAAATATTCGATGACAGATTAAAGATCGAAGCTTTTGAGATTGTGACAGGCAATGATATTGAGGCTCCCTATACAACGATAGAAGTATCTGTATCCAATATGTCTACACAAACATACGTAACCACGACATGGGTAAACAGTACGCTTACTGTTAAACGGACAATTATGAATGAGATATATATTGATGAAAGAGCATATTTCTCGATCGAGGTAGAAAACCTTAAAGACTTCTATTTAGACGAAATAACCATCAATGAAACTCTGCCAGAAAACATCATAATGGACCCTGATCGGGATATTGGTTACAACTGTACTATTGGTCCTCATGGAACACAATTGTATCGGTATTCGATCAAAGCTCTGCGACCCGGAGAATACGTTATGCCTGCAACAGAAGTGCAGCTTACACATCTTGGAAAAGATCATTACATATATACTAATACTTCTAACTTCACCGTACATGGTCCCTTTATCAATGTTACAAAGAACGTGTCTATAGAAGACACTGATGATAATGAATACCATTTGAACATTACTGTGAATATCAGCAACGAAGGTGATCGAGCAGCCCATGTGAAGATAACTGACCACATACCAATTTCTGCAACCGTCACCGAAGGCATGATATCCAATGAACTGGTCCTATACCCATCAGATACTCATATTTTGCAATACATGTTACGGATCCCTGACATAGAAAGAATAAAATTGCCTGCTGCCGTTGTCGAATTCTCTGATTCAAAAGGTTACAGTGGAGATTCAAGATCTAAAATAATTGTATTATCCACGGGCTATACTGTACCCGAAGAAACGGAGGTATATGAGGTACCTGAAACAGAGCACCAGGAAACCATGGAAAATGTAATGGATACAGAAGAAGTGGAAGATAATGATACGAGTCCTTTGTTCCAGTCATTTGGAGAGATCAGATCTGTAAAAGATATTATTGATAATACTATCAAACTTGTAGATGATCTCTATGCTCTTAAGGATAGCTATATGTGAACTATCGGATGTGAATTATAAGGTATTATAACACTCAAGAGGATTATAGTATGACAACACGTAATGCAAAAAGTGCGAGATCGATCATCTTCACCCATGGGGATTCAGATGGAGTATGTTCAGGTTCGATTGCAAAAAGTGCGTATCCGGATGCAAGAATATATTTTACAAGTCCTGTGAACCTTTATGAAAAACTTAAAATTGCAGACGATTTCAATACAGTAATCATCTGCGATCTTGCGATCGATGAACGCACATGTAAACAATTGTACCATCGACTTGAAGAACTGGCCGAACATGCAGAACTTATATATATAGATCATCATCCCTTGCCTGATATGGATTGGGATGTCCCATGGTTCCATCATGACCTGAGATCCTGTGCCTCTGAACTTACCTATAGAGTGTTCAAAGACAGATTAGACCGCGACATACGACGAATTGCGATTTATGGTGCCATCGGCGATTTCTGTGACAACACTCCCGATGTTGCAAAATGGCTTACCGATTGGGATAAGCGAAGTCTCTACTTCCAGGCAGGTACATTGATACAGGCATTGCAATATATTGGACGGGATCATGACTTCAAACGTAGTCTGGTGGGTCCTCTGTCCCATGATATCATCCCTTCCGAAATACCGGGACTTATTGAATTTGCAAAGGAAGCATCGAAGATAGAAGAGAGTATGAGAATGCGTGTGAAAGAACAGGTGATGGTCCTTAACAGATTGGCATATGTGGTTGATCCTAAAGGTTATCTTTCAAAAGCTGCGATATATGCGGCATCCTATGGTAGGAAGAATGTAGGTATTGCTGCACATTACCGGCACAGGCGAAATGCATATGATGTAAGTATCCGTTCAAGGAGTCCGGTGGACATGAACCTGATCATAAGATCAGTGGCCCCTAAATTCGGAGGTACTGGTGGAGGTCATCCTGTGGCAGCCGGTGCACGAATACCTGTGGATCATTTTGATGCATTCATACACGAACTGGACAAAAAAATAGAATCAACCGAACGGTCAATTGGATCAATATGACTAAGAAACAGACATCTCTAAAAAAGATTGGTTTTGAGATCATTCTTGCCGGACGTTCGAATGTGGGAAAATCATCTCTTGTCAGGGAAATTACCGGTCAGAAGATCAAGGTAGGAAAACGACCCGGAGTCACCTTAAAACCAAAACATGTTCATCATTCTGATATGCTGATCACCGACCTTCCTGGCTTCGGGTTCATGAGTGGGGTGAAGGAACGAAAACAGGATATTGTTAAGGATCAGATCGTGCGTTATATCGAAGAGAACAATGAACGCATTAATGTTGCAGTACTTGTCCTTGATGGAGGTCCGTTTATCGATGTCGTGGACCGCTGGGGGGCAAAGAACGAGATACCGATCGACGTTGAGATCTTTGATCTATTCCATGAACTCGGGATCGATACAATTGTGGCCGTGAACAAGATGGACCGAATCAAAACACAAGACCATGACGTAGTGTTGGATGGTATTGTAGAGCGTCTTGGATTGTTCCCTCCCTGGCGACAATGGAATAACATGATAGCACCTGTCAGCGCAAAGAAAGGTGATATGGAAAACCTTGAATCCCTTCTCCGCAAGCGTCTTCATGCAGCAAAAAGAGACGACCTGCTCAAGTATATCTAAGCAGCAGTTTTAGCGTATGTGAAGATCTACCCCCATGTCGTGTGCAATAGTCTCACATTGATTAATATCCACTCCGCTCAAACGTACCACACTCATACGGGTTTCAATATCAGCATTGACGGCTGACCTGGTAAGATCAAGCATTGCCTGATATGCATTCTCTAATTTTGGCCTGCAGATCTTATTGTACGTTTCCTCTGATTCGGCATTGAGACTAACAGACACTGCGTCGAGTCCTGCTTGCTTTAACTCTGTCACGACATCACGGTCCGGATACATTAACTGAGTATGTCCATTGGTGTCCAGTCTGACTCGCTTTCCACGCCCCTTCAGCCATCTGGTAATCTCAAGGACCACGTCCAGACGTGTCGTAGGTTCACCAAAACCTGTGAATACGACCTCCCGATATCGGGAGAGATCATACGTGGAAAGGACATCTTTTATCTCTTTTATGGTGGGTTCGCGCAATAGCCACAGATCATATCCGCACACACCATCGGCCTGTTCCCGGATACAAAAAGTACAGCGTGCAGTACATCGATTGGTTATGTTCAGATAGAGGTTTCCATGTGCTTCATAGCATATGGTCCCCGGTTCCTTGTCACTCACTGCTGATCATCCTTCACTGGCCAGATGCCACTGACCATCACCCTATAGTTATCAACTATCGATATGGTCTTTTCGTTCAAGAAAAATATCAATGCAGATATGTTGTTCACAAGGAGCACTTCCTGTCTAAAGAACCATTTCCCCTCCAGTCGGCCCACTCTGTCGAGGATCGTCTCATCGATATCGTAGACCTCTCCCCATATATAGTTACTTGCTGGTGTCTTAACCAATCCTGGAAAACTACCAAGGTCAAGTAGACAGTACCGATCTGAAGTGCGTGTTGTACATACATATCTGGCACCCATAAGCAAACCATGGTTATGACCACCTTTTTTCAGTGTGCCATAGACGAACAGGTACATGTTCATCGTGTTCCGAAATTCAGTTTGATGAGCCCTTTTTTCACCGTATCCGGCAGTCGTCCGCACTGTACCGCTTTCATGTGTTCGGGAGAGATCATCTTTATGGCTGCAGACATCATGGAATCCGAACGCATGAGATTATCCATCAACTTTCGAGCATAAGCAGCTGTTTTTATCTCAAGTCCCATTTGTTCTCTCCATCGCAGATCATATTCTGTTAGCTTGCATGTACCATTCAGAGAATCCACTGCAGTCTCGCCTGCGATCTTCCCTCCGACCATGGCTGTGGAGATGCCACCGCCGTTCGTCGCTATGATATGACCCGCTGCATCCCCTGCAATTAGGGTATCCATTGTGGCCGTTCTCCTTGGGGCACCTCCTACAGGAACAAGTCCTGAAACTACGGATACGATCGAGCCACTTTTAAGCTTCTCGCTGGCGATGGGGTGTTCGTACATGAACCTATCCAGATAATCCCTTGCACACATACCTGTTTTGAACAGTACTTCACGGATGCCAACGCCGATGTTAGCCGTATCGCCGCCCTGGGATATTATCCAGGCATAGCCTCCGGGCACATAGTCCTTGCCGAAGTACATTTCCACAGCCTCACGATCCACATCAACCCCACTCAATTCATACTCGAATGCTGTACCGGTCCCCATGGGATCAGGATCACGTACCAATCCTTTTGTTCTTCCGACAATGGAATTCGGACCGTCAGCGCCTATCAGTACCTTTGCATCGATGGTGTGTTTTCCAAATACTCCGTCAACTATGAGCGAGTTTCCATTCACCTCAAGGACATTGGTCCCCACCATTAATTGGGCACCGCACCTGGTGGCCTCCCGTGCAAGATATTTATCAAATTGTCGCCTATTAAGAACATCTGCATCGACCTCGAACTGTTTGGATTGACCATTGGGAGCTATAAAGCGCTGAAGAGTGGTTGTCGTGTGTACACACGAAGAAGGATACTCCTCCAGTGTGTAGGGCAGTTGGGCACTGGGCACAAGTTCCTGCAATGTTTCGTGGTGTGGTAGGAAACCACCACACTGCAGAGGAACACCTATGTCCTTCTTCCGATCCACAAGAAGGACCGAGGCACCTGCTCGTGCTGCATAGGTTGCAGCTGTTGAGCCTGCAGGACCTGCACCTACTACAACTATATCATATGAATCTTCGGGGGACATGGGAATATGTTCTATAACGATTTATCTTATAAATGTGTTTCAATCTCGAAACAGTATATCCAACATATCTCCTTCATGAAGAGTTGATATAACAGTGATAGTGAAGAAGGTCGGTGGATCGTCATTCCCTGTCAGCAGTATAGTGTTCTCAGGGAGAGGGTCGCTGATGCTGTCGAGTATCTTTCCAGGAAAGGTTTTGATGATATGTTCGATATTTATATGCAGGCTCCTCTTTGAGGATCAGTAGTGTGCGTGATATCAGATATTTCAGTCGGAGGAGATGTTCCATCCTGCTGTCCATACTCATGAATATGTGGGGAACGTGTGGATCAGGACAAAATAAGATGGGAGTGAGATGGTTGACTTCGGATCAGTTTGAAGTTTAAACAACTGCTTTATACGTTCATTGAGTGGGTATACATGAGTGTGATAGAATGAAACGGACGTATCAATTATTTATATTGTTCATTGCCATTATCGGATTGTTGGCTTCAGGCTGCGTGGGACAGAAATCATATGTGGATTCACGGACGTTCGATCAGGATGAAGCTTATCTCAAAGGTGGGATGGAATACCAAACTGAAAAAGCATATGCACAAGAGTCATACGGTGATGCAGAGGAGTCATATGGTAACGGAGTCCAGACCACAGAATCCAGAAAAGTGATAACCACAGGCGAACTTTCACTGGAGGTTGACGATGCATCTGCTACTGTGGACACCATCATCAATATCACACAGACTGCCGGAGGTTTTGTTTCAAGTTCATCGGTGTATGACGGTTATTCAGAGGACAATACGTACAAACGGGGCCATGTCACGGTCCGTATACCTGCCTCAGGTTTTAATTTTGTTATTGATGAGATCGGCTCTCTTGGCAGGGTCACGTCAAAGAGCACAAGTGGCACAGATGTCACAGAGGAATATATCGACCTGAGTGCACGTCTCGATAATCTTGAGCTGCAGGAAGCACGGCTCCAGGAGATCCTGAACATGACCGAGACCGTGGAAGAAGTGCTGGATGTCGAAGATGAGCTGTGGCGTGTCAGAGGGGAGATAGAGAGCCTCACGGGAAGGCTGAACTACCTGAATAATAATATCGAGTTCTCAACGATCCATATATACGTCACCGAACCCAGACCTATAACACATGCATGGGGCTTAAGGGATGCATTATCAGATTCAGTGGAAGGTTTCATAGCTTCTGTGAATGCACTGATAGTATTCATCGGATACGCTCTTCCGATCTTGATCTTCGTGACGGCGACAGGTACAGTGATTGTGCTTATAAGACGCAGGGTCCGGGGATGAGATCACTGATCTTATGACATATTTGTATGGAGATATGATGAAGAGTGGTGGTCGTGTGTACATACGAAGAAGGATACTCCTCCAGTGTGTAGGGCAGCTGGGCACTGGACATCATTCCTTGTAATGTTTTGTGGTAGGATAGAAAACCACCACACTGCAGAGGAACTCCTATGTCCTTATTCCGATCCACAAGAAGGAAAGAGGCACCTGCTCGTGTTGCATAGGTTGCAGCTGTTGAGCCTGCAGGACCTTCGCGATCACAATTATTAGATTTCAATGATCCGAATGGATCAATTTATCCAGGCAGAGATATCATAGATCGATATATCGTATGTTGATATGTCATGGAATACCTTTGTGATCGTAATAGGGCATAAATGATAATAATGAGCATACACGTCTATAGACTGTGATTTTTGCGAAAACTATATTAAATATTAATGTCAATATATATGTGGTGGTCAATATGGCACAACAATTCACAAACCCCATATCAAAAATAAAAGTGACAGATGAGAACAGGGAGCATATCAATTCCATGATGAACGATTTTGACCGTTTGTCAAATAATGATCAACTGGATGTCATGGAACTTCAAAATATCATGCTTGCAACTGTGTCAAAACACAATGAAAAGTATGGTATTCCAAACAGTGATCAAGATGTCAGGAAAGATCCAAAAGAGATTATCGGTAATATGACCAAACAGTCTCTGGACTACTCCCAGGCGTGCATAAATTACTATTTGTCACAGATGCAAAAAGAGAATAAGAAAAGGTAACCGTCCAAGCTGTATGTCCTAGTATTTCACTATGGTCGGTTGATACACACTCTTTGCTATGTATCACCGCCCAGTTTTTAAATTTACATTCCCCCTCCGATCTGGGAGAGTTCGAACTCGATACGTTCAGGTATGGTCGCTTTAAAGACAAAGACATTGTATCTCAATTGTCTGGCGAGGGATATTGCATTTTTCTGCTCGATGCTCAGGATCTCTGAAGTGGTAGTAATACAGAGCATTTTCTTGTTGTCATGCACCAGAAAATCAAAGTACTGGGAATCTGATCTCATGAAATTCACGAGATCATTTAGTTCATTCCATTTTGTACACATATGAATGTTCTTCGTGGAGGAATTTTCCACGTACCAGTCCTTGCTCATGTAAGGATACTTATTGTACTGATCCTCCAGATCATCAAAAGCCTTGTATATCCTGTCAACATCCTTTTTAAGGCTGATCCATTTCCAGTCCTTTTTGGAGAAATATTTCGCTGCCACAATCTCTACTATCGCATTTTTATCATTTTCATCCAGTTCCATATTAGTACACCACGTTAAAGATCATCATCCTGTGAGTAACTTCTGTTCAGCTTCAGTGCCAGTTCCGCCCTGGCCAGTTCCTGTCCCAGATACCCGGCATGTTCAAGCCTCGAGACAAGCTCCATATCAATAATGGTATCCATAACCTCATCTGCATCCCTGCCGACAATTGATACATTTTCGTGCATTGCCACGATCAAACCGGTCCCATTGCTGCCGTTCGGTACGATGCCTATCCGAAAAGCTCCAGCGGGATCAAGTTGCCAGTTATCATTGCTTCTGGCTGTTATAAAGTCCTTTGGCAGAGTAACATCCGGACGGCGTCGTTTTTCCTTGACTGTGAGCAGATCGATCCCCAGGTCCTTTGGTGAACTATTCCTGAGAGATGCTAGTACCATCATATTGGAAGCAGTTGCAAGCTCGCTGATGGATCCCTGCGTTTTTGTACTGTACTCCGGAGTGAACAGAACAGAAGCTCCTACATCCGCTGCAATGCCACACAGGACCGCATTGACACCAATAGAATCGGCATCGATCAGTTCGGAGACATTACCCACACCAAAAAATAACGGTATCCGGGGATAATCCTCATGGAACTGCTGATATCTCAGTATCGATCCCACGATCCCATGGCCGGGGGGATCAAGCACAGGATCGGCTATAATGTCCTTGATACCTAATGAGCGGGCATTCTCGATGTTCCTGATAAGACTATCTGGTTCATACATATTGTCCGGTATAATGACAACTGGTATTCCGGACCTTGCCAACAGTTTCCCGATACGATCGATATTGGTACCGTTCAAACTGAGTACGAGATCAATACCGGCTTCGATAGCGCTTATTATCAGGTCCGGTTCAAGGGTATCGATACTGATAGGGACCGATGAACATTTTCTGGCAATCGTTACTGCTCGTTCAACATCATCAGTTGTTGCTCCAAGTGAAGCACCGAGGTCGATCATATCTGCCCCCTTCCGAATGAAGGATGTGATCGTTTGGGTTAGTTCATCGTCCGATAAACCAGTGGCATCAACCACTTCAGCCAATACCTTCATACGTGAGCCACCACCTATCTTCCGATTTCCGATGATCATACAAGGCAACGCTTTCTCCTCAATGTCCGCAATTGTCTTGAGGGCCATATCCATTCGTACGTCTGAGAGAAGCTCACAGGCAGGGATCAGGGTCGAGAAATCCACCTTCTCGGCAAAACTGATCGCAAAAGCAAGATCATAGGCATGTTTTGGACCAAGGTATATCCTGCAATCCAGTTCATTGGCAATACCGGAGAAATCACCGGAGACAAGACCTGGTACCAGGATCATGTCGAATGAAGTGGCAGGATATTGTTCCTTGATCGCATGAAGCAAACGGTGTGGTGTTATGAAAGCAGCCACATCCGTATCGATAACCACAATATCTGCGATAGATCCTACCGATCCGCGTACAGTATCTTCTGCAAGGTATCCTGTGGCAACAAGGATCTTCATAGCTCTAAATAGGTACGGTGGTTAAAAAGAATATCTGTTAAAAAATAGTTCCGGACAGGTCTCGTGATGGAGACCGGTTCGGATCGACAGTAATGTAAAGTTCCCGATCAATTAATTATGTCGATGATCGAGCCACCGTGGCCTGAACTACCAGCGTTAATGGGTTCAACAACAGATCTCTCACGTTCCATTCTGGTATAGGATCTGGAAGCTGTGTTTGTCTTCTCAACAATATTTGCCTCATACTGCGGACCAAGGACCTGTGCCGACTGAACACCTGTCATAATGGCCATCACACGGATCTTACCTTCATAGTCATCCCTGACCCGTGCACCCCAGATGACATTTGCATTTGAAGATAGCTCGTACGTCAATGATGCTGCAACTTCCTCTGCTTCCTTGAGACTCAGGTCCGGACCACCGGTAATGTGGACAAGACTTCCGGTTGCACCTTTGTAATCGACATCGAGTAATGGATGATTCAGTGCTGCACGTACTACATCCGTACTTTTATCCTGGTTCTTACTCTCGCCGACCAACATTACAGCAACGCCTCCACAACCCATAATAGACCTGATGTCAGCATAATCCAGATTGATCAATGATGGCTGGGTGATCGTTTCAGTGATTCCTTTGACAGTCTCAGCGATCAGCTGGTCCATGACTGAAAATGCCTGTTCAATAGGCAGATTGGGCACATACTCCAGCAATCGGTTGTTGTCCAGAACGATTACGGTATCAGCTGCACGACGGAACTCCTCGAGTCCCTCTTCCGCTTTCACGGTACGTGCTCTTTCGACCCTGAACGGGCTGGAGACCATTCCGACCACAATGGAACCCTGTTCCTTTGCGATCTCTGCCACTACTGGTGCGACACCAGTACCGGTTCCTCCGCCCATTCCAGCAGTCACGAAAACGAGGTCGCTGTTCTTGAATACTTCTTCCAGCGTCCCACGTGCAAGCTCAGCGGCCTTGGCCCCTACTTCAGGATATCCGCCTGCACCAAGTCCTCTGGTAAGGGTCTTGCCTACAAGGATCTTCTTGTCAGCACGTATGTGATCAAGATGCTGTTTGTCGGTGTTGATCGCTATGGTCTCTGCTCCCTCTATACCAAGGTTGTAGAGCCTGTTAACGGTATTGTTCCCGGCACCGCCGCACCCAACGATCGTGATCCTGGGAAGACCGAAGCCCTCCAGTTCCTCATCTATATCGAGCGTTTGTCGATATTCTCTCTCTTTCTCAGTCTGTTTTAACGCTTCTTGTACTATAGATTGCACATTCATCCCCTCTCTTGGATATGTACGATATTGTGTGGATTACCACACGCTTCATGAAATAGCAGCTAACATCTCCGATCTTTGGATCAATTTACTACTTCTTTCATCTATGAGTTCTCTTACGGCCGCCCTGATTGCTTCGCTAGCAGATGGAAATTCACCCTGAGCTACCATATAGTCGATCATTGTTAGTTGCTGATCCGGTAGTCTTATCGTGATTCTCTGCATGAAGTTAGCCGTTTCGTTTGTAGTCCGACGTGCGTCCGACGTCTGGCAGACATAAAGCTGACATACGTCTGACATTTGTCTGCTCAGAGTATGACGTGTGTCTGACATAGTATTTATGGATAGTTGTATATAAGTTTATCGCTGCCCTCATAATGATGATGACATCAGCAGCAGAATCGTTGATGATAACCCGTTGAGTATATATTTGAACACATCTCTACAAATATTATATATTTCTATAGAAACATATTACTTCTAGATATACCTATTCAAATATATCATTCTGAAAATAGTCGATCATACATATTATTCAAACATGGATCAATGCAGGAATAACTTCTGCCATGGTTTTATTGGATTCCATATTCACAGAATGATATTCGGCATGTGCCTGCTGTTATAATCAATATGACCAATAAACTTAAGTAAAATTGAGTTAAATCAAGTATTGTTGTATGAGCCCGTTTGGAGAGTGGGCCAACCTCCTTTTTGTCCTGGCCGGATGAACATAGGTATTGAATTGGATGATCTATATCGTCTCTTGGTCCAATATATTCCAATACCGTGTGTTCAACAACACGCATCCCATATTCTTATTCTTTTTCTGGCCGACAACGGTCGATATCGTTTGGTATGATAATAAAAATTGATTTGGATTTTGTCAGGAGCTTATAGAGAACAGATCGCATGCTCCGGAATTGTAGTTCCAGCTCAGTGATCTGATCCCGGATAGTGGGCCCGCGGAGAGTCGAACTCCGGACCTCCGCCGTGTGAAGGCGACGTCATAACCAGCTAGACCACAGGCCCACATTTGTTTGAACCTGCTTATTTAGAATTAAGAATATGACCAGCAGGTATCTGGTTCCCTAAAGTACTTTCTTAGCTATAAGGTTTATGCATCACATTGTTCGTGATCCATGGCAGATCCATATTCTGCAGTCCGTACTCACCAGTCCGCATTCTACGTTATGCAATACCTTCAATGTGTATCATTAACGTTGTTAATCAAATTCATTTACCAATAACTAAAGCCAGTTTTTTGAAAAGTGTTATATATTTATTCTACCTTTTACCCCATATAGAATACCCAATACAAACTAGAGGTGAATGCATGACATGCTGGGAATATGATATCAAATCGGTAAGAGTTGAGGATTGGCAACAGATGAAAACAGATCTTAATGATATGGGCATTGATGGCTGGGAACTGGTCAAGTTCAAGGATCAGGGCAGCAAGGATGGCATAAGTACTGCAATTTTCAAGCGTATCCTTGATGACGTTAACATGTAAATAAATGAGTTTTCCTCCTAGTCAGGAAGACTATTCCCATTAAATTCTTTTTTTACTCGATCTCATCCAGATCCTTGCAGATGCAGAACTCACACATGGATGGTTTGACCTTACTTTGCTTATCCTTTACGGGGCAATAATAATTCCCATCCCTTTCAACTATTTGTTGACCACCTGGAAAGGTCATACCGACCGGATGAATTGGTTTCTTTGCGATTATTATCAAATATTGGGAGGTGAGTTTCAGGAAATTTCCCAATAGCTTTCCTTTAGGATCGTCAATATCTATCTGCTCATTGACCTGCTGGACGATATTCTGTTGAATATCAGACGCAATACCTTCAACATACTCTAACTTAGTAGATCTTTTTATATTTAGAAAGGTCAGGTAGAGATATTCAAATAGATCATTCATGTAGATACGCTTATAACGTTCTGGCAGATACTGAACCTCTTCTGCCATGCGCGTTCTGATCTTCATTATGTCACAGATCGAGATCTCCGTGGCATCCGCTTTTAACAAGTCCAAAAGTTCATTTGTGTTCATAGTCCATCAACCCAATTTGGGGATGATTTTGTTTTTGTAGACATCGTTTATGAATTTATGCACTTAGTTTAGTCCACCCATTGGAAAGAATGCTTTTGTATGCATAGCCCAAAATGCACAGATGATCCGAGCAATATCAACACATATAATTATGTGATTTTTACAATATATCTTTTATCCCCGTTCTGCTACCATTTCATCTAAATTTGAGCAAAAATCCCCCGATTATAATGAATGGGAGTATACCAATTCAATTATTCGATTGACATTAGTATTAACAACCACAGTAGTTTACTAGTATTGAACAAACCAATGGCGTATTTTGCCACACTTATGTGCATTGAAAAGCCGCCACATGTTCTCTATATCTTAAAATAGTTCAAATGTCATGCTAAAGTCAAAGGATTGGCTGACAGAGTATCACAAACATCTGTAGATCATATGACATCAAGATCAATGGTTCATTATCTTCAAGAGATTTGTATCAAACGATCTTAAATATGGCAGTAAACAAGAATTCAATACATTCGTCATCGAAATGCTATCATAATACTCGAAATATAACATCAATATGGCATCATCTTAACAAACTTGATACGGATGAACTAATTCAATCAAATGAACAAATTCTCATTCAAGAGTACATCAAGAGCCTTAAACCAACAAAAAAATAAAATTTATATCAATAACCAATAACGCAGCATGTTAATCGTCATCAAATTGAATAGAGTCTGGTAACGTACGCAGCGCAGAACGGCAACACTGAGCACACTGTTCGGTTGAAAATGTGGAGGTATACCTCCGATCGGATGCTATCAGATAGCAGTGGCCGGATACTGCTGTGAGTTCGATCTTATGTGCCTAATTTATATGACTGTGAGGTCACATGGCATCATGCTTTGTCGTCGTCTTCCTTGTAGCTATCTGCACCTATCATTGCGGCCTCGATGGATTCGATCCCATCAAGCCATTCAGCCACAAGTCCATAGGATATGTCTTCCAGTGCAGAAGTTGGCAGACTGCTGCCATTTAATATATTGGCACCGATCTCAGCCACATAACCCATGGCAGTATGAGCATCTTCATTTTCCTCTGCCTCTATGGCCGCAGCGATCAGGTCTTCGATCTTTGTGTCCTCATTGTATGCGTTGTTGAGGTAGCATTCACATGCTGCAAGGGCTCCCATGAACGAGGTCTGTAGTGACTCGATCATCATATCAACATCCCCGGAAATGGGTTCAGTCTCTTCCAATACGATCTCATGGATACTTGATAATATTTCCATACCCTCTTCAGGGGTAAGGGTCTTATGATCGTATTTTGCGATTACCTTCAGGCATGCAAGGATGAGATCATCTTCCATGTTCACAAAGATGGCTCCCTCTTTCTCTGATTTTTCTTCAGAGTCCTGGAAGTTGATGTCGCTTTTTTTTACCTGCTCTATCCAGTTGTTCCAGCGGTTCTTTGTATAATATTCCTGATGGATCAAGTTTGCATGGGTATCTGGCATATATAATCGCCTCTTTATGTTTTTTTCTTATTAATGTTAGTTTTGTTCGGGTTTTGTATCTTCTTTTTTGATCACTTGTACGCAAATATTAACATAACCCTCATAACAATAGTATTACTTTCTTCAGTTTAAACGATGGATCGTTCTCATCCTCGACCGTACCAAGTATCTCTGAGATGGTGCATTTGTCCCCATCCTTGAGACCCAATGGGTGGCAGAGG
>JAIOTO010000079.1 GCA_021106765.1 Methanosarcinaceae archaeon | reverse complement strand
GTATCAGTTACTTGTAACCACAAATTTGCAAAATGGAGTTAAAGAGACGAATTCGTTTGCAAACTATGTATGAGCTTGATGTCATCAAATTAGATCGGGAGGAATTATGAGCTAATTTGATAATCTCTATTTGTCTCATTCAAATAGCCGAAAGATGAAAACAGGAGACATTCTTCTTTTCTACAAAACAAGACCACATAAATGTTTAACTGCTGTAGGTGTTGTTGAAACGGTTACTTATGACATAACAGACCCTGAAGATATATTAAGTAAATATCAAAGAAGGACTGTCTATGACAGAGAAGAAATAATAGATTTTGTAAAAAAACCTACTAGTTTGATACTTTTTTTACATGTAGGATATTTCAAAGCTTTCCCAAATTTGAAGATTTTATCTAAACTGGATATTAGTGCACCTCAAGCAATATCCGAAATTAGCTCGGATGAATATGAAAGAATAAAAGAGATTGGAGATATCAATTCTAAATTTATAATATCAGACATATGATTGCTGAAGTTTATCCGCAATTTCATCTTCCATTAGAAAAGTTTCAGCGATTTTACACGTTATAATTTATATATATAAATTATAAGATATTATCTTTTTATATTAATGAAAAAAATAACATAAAAACTGCATTTTACATTAGAACTTCGACAGATAATCAAAGTGAATCGATAGAATTACATAAAAAAGAATTAAAAAAATACTGCCAATCCAAAGGATATGAAATAGTTGATATATTCATTGATTTTGGCTTCAGTGGTAAAAACACAGAACGCCCTGCATTTCAGAATATGTTGCAAGGTGCAGAAATTGGCAAATTCCAGATTCTGCTCGTAACTAAAATAGACCGTTTTGCACGTTCAATAATTGATTGCCTAATTAATGTTGAAAAATTGGAATCATATGGAGTTGCATTTGCAGCAACAAGCCAACCGATTGATACATCATTGGCAATGGGTAAACTTACACTTCAGATAATGGCGTGCTTTGCAGAATTTGAACGTTCTATCATAAACGAAAGAATGAAGGCTGGACGAAAGGCAGCAGAGCAAAGGGGTGTTGTTTGCCATAGACCTAGAAAAGATATTTCCAGAAAGAAACTTGAAGAACTTGTTTCAAAAGGATTATCCGCAAATGCATGCGGGAAATTTTTTGGTGTAACTACTTCAACCCAAGTTTGACAGTCAAACTTGGGTTCCAAGCAGGTACCTATCCAAATAGCTTATGTAAGATTTTGCAGTTGGTTCACCGATTCTATTAAACAACCATTTTTCAAAATCTTTTTTGTGGTCGCATAATCACTATCAGAATGACATGCGGCTGCCGGGAATCGAACCCGGGTTCTAAGCTTGGGAAGCACAGGTCATACCGCTAAACCACAGCCGCGCAACGTCATCATGATAATTGTATCTGTATGATTATAGTCTTTTTGGTATTTGGGAAGTGAACCCGGGGGTTCACTGGTACTTCTGGATGATCTCGTCAAAGGAGTCCACAATGTAGGAGAGATCCTCCCGTCCGACGCCGTAGGTGCTCAGTTTGAAGAACTTGGTAAGGCCGGCCTTGATGCCATGGATCTCTCGTGCCTTCAGTTCCTTGTACAGGAAATATCGCCCTTTCTTTATCTTTTTGGATATATCGTAGAACACCGGGGCCTCGAAGAACATCAGGTCATGGTTGTGGGGGCGCTCGCCCATCTGGGTCAGTCCCAGGTCCTCCAGTTGCTGCGAGAACCAGCGGGCATCGGCAACTTCCTTGTCCCAGTGGCGTGTACGTTCCACGACCTTTGGGAAGGATGCCATCATTGTCATGACAGTGGCCCCACGGGCCGTACATCCAAGCATCTCGAGTTCCTTATTTGGGTTTGTGGGGGACTTCCTGAATACGATGTCCGAATAGTCGCCGTGGTCATCATTGATGCCCAGCACTCCGATAGGGCCGGATGATGCCATGGACTTGTGACCGCTGCCTGCGATGAAATCAGCACCGATGGATTTTGCATTCACTGGCATTCTGCCAACTGAATAGGCACAATTGAGCAGCAGGGGTACATCGTACTCATGGCACACGGATGCTATCTTTTTTGCATCCGGAAGGTTGCCATAGCTACCGTCAGGATACGTGAGCAGCGCCAGAGCAGGCTTCTTACCGGTCTGGCTTATGACCTCCTCGATAGCAGTGCCATAGCCCTCCAGATCGATCCAGTAATCCGGTCGCTCAGAATGGGGCACCTTCAGAATGTTCAGACGGGCGCGCTGTGCGGCGACCGTTGAAGAATAATGTGCCAGCCCGTCAAGAACTACGTAAACGCCCTCGCTGGCTATGGAATGCATCACCGCAAACTTGGATTCCCGCGCCCCGTGTGTGATCCGCATCTGGTCTACACCCAGGAACTCAGGCAGAGCATCATGCACGAGGGCATGGATGGGCGGTTTTTTGATAAGGTCAAGAACTCCGCCGCAGGTATCGCATACCGAATAACCGTCTCCCCATTCAACAAGTGCACGTCTGGCCTCATCGGTCAGCTTGCCACCGGTCTGCAGGGGGTCGATATTGATCCGGTCCTTTGCCGGACGCGGAACAAATCCAAATTTCTGTAATGCTGCGTCATCGAGTGTCATGCAGGCACATCGAACTATTTCTGACAGTTCTTCACTTCAGTGATCTGTTGAAGACCGTTAGGAATTCATCACACTGGGCGATCAGTTTTGAAGCCGCATCCCTGACTATGATGATGGGATCTGTGCCATCTGTTTTGACAAGGATCACAGGATCACTGATGGTAACATGCTTCATATCATACGTTGCGATCTCCACACGTTCATCGTCCAGCAGGACTGATTTCAGCATGTTGAGCAGAGTATGGCTTTCTCCCTTGATCTCGAGTTGTATCTCGTCATCTTCCTTACTTATGATCTTTAGTTCCATGTACGTCTCCTGATTAATTATGTTGATATGTCCTCAAATTATTCCAGTACCGTAATCCGATGATATCTTACGATTCTCGGTGCGTCCACATTCCGGACACTTCAGTTTATCCTTCTCGGCGACCATGCCGATCCCACAGTTTGAACAATCTGCACTCATGACGCCCAATTCATTCCCGGCTGTAGTGAGGCGCATATTGCTCATATCAATGACCTTTGCCTTAACAACATCCTGCGGGGCAAATTGCTGGGACAGGTCCTTTACATAATCATCCATCACGTTGGATATATGCACTGCAGCGATCCCGGGATTCAGGATAGCTCGTTCCCCGTATCCCTTGATCGCATTGATCTCTATCAGGGCAATGGATTCACGGACATTGATCACATTTCCGACCACTATGTCCCCTTTGCTAACAATAGGAGGAACACCGGTTCCAGGTTTGACCGCGATCGTTCGTCTCTTTTGGTCAATAACAACATTGCCAGTCAGGATCGAGTGGATATCACTACTGATTGTGTATGTCCCATCCCCGGCTTTGTACTCCTCGGTAGTCCCGACAATGTCTCCGGGCAGGACTAATTTTTCCTCAGTGATTGTTGTTTGAGTGGGTGCTGAAACGGGTGCTGAAGTAGATTTTGAAATGTCTTCTTTCACATTATCATCTCCCACGGCTGTCTTTTCGATCTTCTTGTTCGGTCTGATCTTCGCATCAGCACTTCTGGCCACAGGTTTTGCTTTCCTGTTCTCTTTCTGTGTGCCTTTCGTACTTTCGGTTGCGTCGATCTTCCTTCTCGAAGTTTTCTTTCGGTTTCTGATCCTAATGAAAATCCCTCTTATAATGTAATTATATGATCATGTATTAAAAGGTCAAGGATGTTGAGGACGTTCTATCCTGTAAATCTCTATGTTTATTTGTTCTACATCCTTTTTATGGAATTTAAATGTTCGTTTTATTGGAAATCCTGTTGTGTACCATTCTGTGATAATAGCGGGACAAATGAAATTCTCAATGAAATTATGACTTCCCTTATTATGGATGGAATATATTTTATCGCTTACTTCCAACGCTTTTAAGAGGAATGGGCGATCGTTTCCCTTCGACTGGGCACCAAAAGGCGGGTTCATTACCACAGTATTGGCATGCCCCTGGATCTGTTCTACATCTTCGCACACAAATTCAACATCAACACAATATTTCTCAGCATTCTTCCTGGCGATCTTGATCGCTCCCGGATCACAGTCATACCCCACGACCCGCTCTGCCCCAAGCAGACGGGCACCTATGGCAAGGATGCCGGTCCCACATCCCAGGTCATATACCGTATCCCTCAGATCACCTTCCATGAAGGCGAAATGCAGGATCTCTGCAGCCAGGACTGCCGGTGTTGGATACTGTTCCAGCATAGGGTTGGGTTTCTCAAATACGGCAACATCTTCAAGAAGCATCTCCAGTTTGCGCTGTTTCATTGAGCGTTATTCTCCTCGGATCTCATCGAATACAAGTTCTTCCCACTGGCGCTCCCCACATACGATCTCAAATTCAGGTGGTGTGAGCATCGGGGCGGGGAACCGTCCGGTCTCGTCGATGGCGATCCTGGGGCATGCGGTATTCACGTATACATCTACCTTGAACTGCAAAAGCTGTTCAGGGGTTATGAGATCCATGGACAGTATATGTGCTTCTTTGCCATGCCGTTTCGCCATTTCTTTCAAAGACAAGGCAAGATGCATTCGGTTCTGTCCGGTCTTTGTTGAGACCACTATCCCGACAAGGGATGCATCAAGTGATTTCGCGATGGATGCACTGCGCTGGCGTAGTATCTTTGAATGATCCACCCTGTGTACCTCATTGACAAATGGATCTGCGACATAGACTGGTCGTCCGGTGGCAAGCGACACACCAATAGGGTGGAACTCCCCACTTCCGATGTACAGGTATTCGTCACAATCCTCATTGCGAGCTGATGAGAAGTTACATCCAAGGATCTGGCCCGGATAGGCCATTCTGCTATCCCCTATGGCGATCACGCACTGTTTCCCGCCGTCTTCCAGGACACGACGCACATCGTTCAGTTTGTGTACATGCTGAACCGTTGTGATCAAACCGATATGCTGACCTTCAAGAATATCAAGTGCCTTTGCTGCTACTTCCTTCACGTTCACAGAAGAAGCAGCTTCGATGAAATATACCTTCTCGGAATATGTGGTATCATTGAGTTCGGAATGGCCGAAGTGGAACACGATGTCGTTATTATCGATCAGGGCGGTGTCCAGATCGCAGGCACCATAACAGGGATTCGCTGAGATCTCCACTGCTGTATCGGTAGCGTCCTCTAATCTGGAAGCGATCCCTATTGCTCGTCGCTTGAACCCTTCAGGGAACTGAAGTCCAACATTTGTTGGTCCAACTCGTTTGATCACATCGATCATGTACTCGATCTTAAGATCGAATGCTTCACTACTGCTCACCCGCCACCTCCTTAATGATCACACCTTCTGAATTGACATCGATATCAACAAGGGTTGTAACATTCACGCCTGTGTCCCTTAGTTTAGAGGCACCTTTGCCCCTGCTGATCACAACGATCACATCACTGATGTTGGCACCCATGTCCTGCAGAGCTTTGATAAGTACTTTCAGTGTACCGCCTGTACTGATCACATCATCCACGATAAGCAGGCGATCGCCTCTGTCAATGCCATTGATATATAGTTCGCCCTTGGAATACCCGGTGCTCTGGGACAGTTTCACTTCCCCCTCCAGCCCATACTGTCGTTTCCTTACGATAGTAAAGGGGATCCCACTCTTCAACGACAAAGCTGTGGCCAGGGGAATACCCATTGCTTCGATCGAGAGGATCTTGTCCACGTTCATATCTGCAATATCGATCATGTGGTCAACGACCTCATCTATCAACCGTGGATCCAGGGACGGAACGCCATCGGTTATCGGATGG
>JAIOTO010000023.1 GCA_021106765.1 Methanosarcinaceae archaeon | reverse complement strand
TTGCCCGAACCTGGCTGCTCACTACACCCGGGAGTAATTTCTTAGCGTCCTCAAACCATTGCATAGAATTTTACATAAAAAGCACGAGAACACCATCTGCATAAACTAGCGTATAGATGAGGACAAAGCATATAAAAGATGTTACATCGACCCTGTTACCGAGCGTCAAATAACTTAGTTAGATCGCACACCGGGAACGACCTAACCTGTTACTTCAACATCCGCGCCAGATCCTTTGCGAAATACGTCAGTATCATATCGGCACCCGCTCTTTTGATCGACATAAGGGACTCGTACATCACTTTGTCCTCATCCAGCCAGCCCTGCTGTGCCGCTGCCTTGATCATGGAATACTCGCCACTGACATTATAAGCGGCCGTGGGCATACCGAACTCGTGCTTGATACGGTACAGGATATCCAGATAGGGCAGGGCCGGTTTGACCATGATGATGTCGGCACCTTCCATGATGTCCAGTTCCACTTCACGGATAGCCTCATCAGAGTTGGCAGGATCCATCTGATAGGTGGAACGGTCGCCGAACGAATAGCCGGAATCAGCAGCGTCCCGGAAGGGGCCGTAGAAGGCTGAAGAGTATTTGGCTGCATATGACATGATAGGGACATTCTCAAATTTTTCCCTGTCCAGTGCCGAGCGGATGGTACCGATCATGCCGTCCATCATTCCCGAAGGGGCTACCATGTCTGCACCAGCACGAGCATGGCTGGTTGCGATCTTACCCAGGTGAGGCAGGGTCGCGTCGTTGAGGACCTCCTCAGATGTATGATCCACGATCCCACAGTGACCATGACTGGTGAACTCGCACATGCACACATCCGTGATGACCATCATGTCCTTGCCCAGCTCTTCCTTGATGGCGCGGGTGGCACGCTGCACGATATCATCGTCCCCTGAAGCACTGCTTCCCACCTCATCTTTTTGAGCAGGGATACCAAACAGGATCACCCCCGGGATGCCAAGATCTGCAACATCTTTTGCCTCATCCACAACCCTGTCCAGCGGCAACCTGTAGACACCCTGCATGGATGGGACCTCTCTGGCAGTGTCGAGCGTCTCATCAACGAACATCGGATATATCAGATCGTTCACAGACAGGGATGTCTCTCGCACCATATCTCGTATCTTACCACTTCTTAATCGCCGCATTCGTAATTGTGGGAACATATCTTTAACCCTCATTGACATCTATTTTTGTCATTTTTCTTCCTGATGGGGGCAACGTTGAACAGCCGGGAGGCCGAGTCCAGGAATTCCTCATCATCACATTCTGCCGCACTGCGCAGGACCTTGGTAGGTTCTGCAAGCAACTTATTCACGATCGCACGTGTCAGGTCGTCCAGAACATTTTGCTCGATATCACCCATGGTATGATAGGCACTCAAACGATTGATCGCTCGATCCATCTCCCTCTTCCGCAACGAGTATATCTGGCTGTAGAGTTCAGAGATCAGACGATCGGCCTTCTGTTGCTTGTACTGAACATTGAGCAGACTGATCTCCTCCTCAATTATAACCTCTGCCTTTTTAGCCTCTTTCATACGCATTTCGAGGTTCTTTTCATTAACGGCACGCAAACTGTCGATATTACGTAATATAACACCCCGTATCTCCGCAACCTCCGGATCAATGTCACGGGGACTGGCAATGTCGATCAACAGAAGGTCATCATCTTTATTCTTCATTGCTTTCTGGACCACATCCTTTTTCAGGACATAATGAGGTGCAGATGTGGCGCTGATTATCACATCCGCATCCAGAGCACACGCATCGATCTTCTCGAAATGAACCGCTTCCCCACCCAGTTCCTCGGCGAGATCATGTGCTGTCTCATAGGTGCGGTTCGCTATATAGACCACATTCATATCCCGATGTGCCAGGGCGCGGGTCACCAGTGTACCCATCTCCCCGGTACCAATTACGAGGATATTCTTGTTCTTGAGACCGTGCAGGATATCATCGGCCAGGTCCACCGCCGCCGAGGCAATGGAGACCGCACCCCTGTTGATGCCCGTCTCGGTCCTCACCCGTTTGCCGACCTGTATGGCCTTGTTGAAAGCAGTATCCAGCATTTTACCTGTGGCACCGGCGTCCTTTGCGATCTGGTACATATCCTTGACCTGTCCGAGGATCTGGGCCTCACCAATTATCATTGACTTAAGACCTGATGTCAGGCGCAACAGATGCATCAGGGATTCTTCATGATCGTAGAATTCAACTATCTTTGAGGACACGCCCATTTCCTTTGCAAAATGGAACAGAACATTGCTGCTACCCTTGGGAGACACCACATATATCTCAACCCGGTTGCAGGTCTTGAGGACTGCACATTCATAGACAAGTTCATGTGAGAGGAGTTTGTCAAATACGCCTTCGAGATCACCATGCCAGGCATCTTCCATTTCCTCAACGGTGGCCTTTGCATGGGTAATGACCATGCTTGATATTTCTGTCAAAGCAATCCTCCATATAAGCAATGATGAACAATAACATTGTGATATGTGTCGATATGGCGCCTCATCCTATCATCCCGTATTCTCTATGTGATCCATCATTATAGTAAATGCTATGTTATACGCTTTTTCATACGATCCTGTAAGTGCGTCCCACACCCTCCTATCATCCAGTATCTCCCAAAGGATGGTCCTGCGGGTGGCCTGATCGGAAACACGCTGTTTCAACTGAGAGCGTATCGCCTCCTGTAGACGTACCATTTCGCCGTATTCCGGAGTGATCACCGTTTCGAGTTTGCGACGCGTATACTTTGAGAGGGCCGGACTCTTGCCAAGTGTGGATATGCCAATGATCAGATCACCTCTCCGTATCACGGACGGGATCACCACGTCACCTGCATACTCCACAGGATTGATCAGTACACCCGCACATTTTGCGACATCAATTATCCGCTGGTTCAATGAGGAATCGCTGGTCGCCGGGATGACCAGGAAAGCATCATCGATAAGCTCTGAGAGTCCTTCATCCGGAATGGATGACAGGTCGTGATCGATCAGTTCCACCTTACCATCCTTCCTCAGGGTATGCAGTGCAGGAGTGAATGCAGCGCTGAGCACGTAAGTATCAGCATATTCACAAAAAAAGGTGGCTTTGCGCTCGCCAACCGAACCTCCGCCAAATATCACCACTTTCCTGTTGCCAACATCGAGGAAGAGGGGGAGGTATTTTCTGGAAGTGCTCATCGTGTAGGCTCCTGTTCAGTCACTTGATATTATTATAACTTGATCACTTAATATATGAATGTCACAATCTGACACCGGTCTTTTTGAACTCACGTTCGCTGTAAAGCAATCTATAATCGCTGATACCTGTGGCTATGGATATCTGTCGAGCCACTTCCTCACAATCATCTCGCGTGTATGAATGTACCATGGTAAATAGGTTATATGGCCAATCCGGATAGCGTGGACGCTCATAACAATGTGTGACCTCGTCAAAGCCCGCCATCACAGCACCTACTTCCTCGACCCTTTCATCTGGCACGTTCCAGGTACACATAGCATTGGCAGTGATCCCTACGACGCGGTGCCCTATAGATGCTCCAAACCGTCGAATAAAGCCATGTTCCTGCATATACCGAATGCGGTCCACGATCTCCTCTTCACTGATGCCTAGCTCCTCTGCGATATGGGTAAAAGGAGAATGAGTGAAAGAAATACCGTCCTGAGTGAGTTTCAGGATGCGAATATTTACTTCATCCAGCATTCTGTCCTGTGTATGGACCTTCACTTCATCGGACATTGAACTTCACCCCGATCTTGAACAGGCGTATTGTAGGTAGGTCTATGACAGGGTACCCTGTCTCGTTTTTGAGAGTGTTGATGATATGATCCAGATGCTCACGGCTGGGGGCCGAAAGTGTGAACCAGATATTGTAGTCTGCATGCCGCAGATAATTATGGGAAACCTCTGGATGCTCGTTGATGCGTTTTGCGATCTCGTTTATCTTTGAATCGGGAACCTTGATCGCAACAAGAGTACTGATACCACCTGTTTTTTTGGTATTGATGATCGGTCCTATGCGACGGAGTGCACCCTCATGATTGAGGCGCTCAAGACGTTGTAGCAATTCCTTCTCCGAAATATCCAGACGATCGCTCAATTCTTCAAATGGGTGGACTTCCATAGGAAAGTCCAACTGTATCATGTTCAGGATGTTCTTATCAATGGCGTCAAGCTGGATCATATATATTCCGTGGGAGATTGGTTGTATGGATGGATAGTTGATACTATGAGTTTTGCTGTTGCGTGGGAGAGCATAGTTCATTATGGATTATAACTTTTTCCTCAGATAGGGAAGGTGTCAGGAAACTTAACACCATACTTTTCACTCCCCTGCGATTCTTTCTTTTGCAAAATAATATATTAAAAGTGTTCCAAGACCGGTCAGCACTGCCCCAATGAATATCTCATTTTGTGCGAAAGCCACGATTCCTGATAGAATCAAACCAATCCCAATACATACTATTATAAAATCCGCTGTGATCGATTCAAACGAATTTATGCTCCGCACCATCAATGTTCCTCATGTATTAACAGATGTTTTTAATCCTTCGTTGACTACCATTCAATGACTTATAAATAATCGA
>JAIOTO010000064.1 GCA_021106765.1 Methanosarcinaceae archaeon | reverse complement strand
TATAAAGGAATCCTCCATACGGAAGATAAACTGAGTATATTATTACAAATTACATACCTAAAACAAAGTATAGAAATGTACAATAATGCCACATATTCTATTATGTGGTGTTATCATTATTCACATTTATACGATCAATTAATCGAAATATACGATCAAAATTTAAAACAACATGAGAGGAGTATTGTTATGGAGAATATAATATACCTTGCTCCCCTGGCAGGCATTATCAGTCTGATATTCTCTGCATATTTCGCAAAACAGGTCCTTAAAGAAGGTACAGGTACCAGCGAGATGCAGGAGATATCGGCCGCCATCCAGGAAGGAGCTATGGCCTATTTGAATCGTCAATATAAAACAATCGCGGTCGTTGCTATAGTACTTGCAGCGCTGATCTATGCCCTGTTGGGTGATAACAGCGGCAAGGTGGCAACCGGATTTATCGTTGGTGCTATCAGCTCTGCAGCCGCAGGATATATTGGTATGAACGTATCCGTTCGTGCGAACGTGAGAACTGCCAATGCTGCATCCAGAGGATTGCAGGATGCAATGTACATAGCCTTCAGAGGCGGTGCAGTCACGGGACTTGCCGTAGTTGGACTGGCATTGCTTGGTACCAGTGGATTCTATATCCTGTTCGGTGATGTGGACCAGGTAATAGGATTCGGTTTCGGTGCAAGCCTTATCAGCCTGTTCGCCAGGGTCGGCGGAGGCATATTTACAAAAGCAGCTGATGTAGGTGCTGATCTCGTAGGTAAGGTCGAGGCAGGTATCCCTGAGGATGATCCACGTAATGCAGGCGTCATTGCCGATAACGTGGGTGATAATGTGGGCGACTGTGCCGGTATGGGCGCAGACCTGTTCGAGACATATGTGGTCACCGTTCTGGCAGCCATGTTGCTCGGAACACAGATCATTGAAAACTATCCAAATGCTATCCTGTACCCATTGATACTCGGTGCTGTGGCCATATTTGCATCCATCATATCGATATTCTTTGTCAAGGTCGGTAGCGATAACAAGATCATGAAAGCGTTATACAAGGGTGTCGGGGTTTCCGCGGCACTCTGTTTGATCGCATTCTATTTCGTGACAGATATGCTGATGGGGAACATCGATCTTTATTATGCATAACTGGTCGGTGTTGGAATAATGGTACTGATGGTAGTATTTACTGAATACTATACCTCAACAAGCTACCGTCCGGTAAAATCGATAGCAAAATCCTCCGAAACTGGCGCAGGGACGAACATGATCACAGGTCTTGCCATGGGATTCGAAAGTACGGCACTTCCACTGGCGATCATCGTGATCGGTATTCTGGCGTCCTTCTTTGTCGTAGGAGGAGCAACTGACCCGGCCATGGGAGTGTACGGAATTGCAATCGCAGCCGCAGCAATGCTATCTACCACTGGTATGATCGTTGCCCTTGACTCATACGGCCCCATCACGGACAATGCTGGAGGTATTGCCGAGATGGCTAAAATGCCAGAAGAAGTACGCGACATCACAGATTCACTGGATGCTGTTGGAAACACCACGAAGGCAGTCACCAAAGGATATGCCATCGGATCTGCAGCATTGGGTGCATTGGCATTGTTCGCTGACTACCGTCACAAAGTGAACCTTGAAGCAGGCGCGCTCAGTCTTGACAATCCGATAGTCATTGTAGGACTTCTGATCGGAGGTCTTCTTCCATTCCTCTTTACTGCTGTTACCATGCAGGCTGTCGGAAAGGCGGCATTTACTATTGTCGAGGAGGTACGTCGTCAGTTCAGGGAGATCCCCGGGATCATGGAAGGGACAGCCAAACCAGAGTATGGTAAATGTGTTGACATCGTGACTACAGCCGCGATCCGTGAGATGGCCATTCCGGGAATCTTGGCAATCGTGACCCCTCTGGCCGTCGGAATTATCCTTGGACCTCTGGCATTGGGCGGAATGTTGATCGGAATCGTCATAACAGGACTACTCCTTGCGATGACCATGAACAATGGTGGCGGTGCCTGGGATAACGCCAAGAAGCTCATAGAAGATGGGGCTCACGGCGGAAAGGGTTCAGAGGCACACAAAGCAGCTGTTATCGGTGACACTGTTGGTGATCCGTTCAAAGACACATCCGGTCCAGCGCTTAATTCGCTGATCAAGGTTGTCAACATGATAGCCATCCTGTTCTCATCCCTATTCATAGGGGCAGGTATTTTCTAAGATCCGACATTATTCGGATCTTCTTTTTTTTCTTTTTTATATCACATCTGATCTGTAAAATTATGCATTACCGGTTAATCCGATCGAAAGGATAGATAGTGAGATCCAGTAACATCATTTAATAAGATAACTTCCGAGGATAACTATTTCTTCAATACTTGCTTGATCGCAAGATTGCAAGCTAACTTTTTTGTACTAGAGTTGAACATATCATATTCTATGATCTGACTGGATCATTCCATTTCACTTTCACATTTTAGCATAGATCCAAGGGATCATAATGATAGATCTTACACAAAAAGAGCGTTTTATACGATCACTACAAGGAAAAACTGTGGACAAGGTTCCAGTCTGTTCTGTTACACAAACGGGGACAGTTGAGCTGATGAAGGCCACGGGAGCACATTGGCCACAGGCACATTATGATCCACAGAAAATGGCGGACCTTGCGATCGCAGGTAATGAGATCGCAGGTTTAGAAGCTGTACGGCATCCATTTTGTGTCACAGTCATTGCGCAGGCACTCGGTTGTACGATAATGGAAGGAACCTTTGAGTCCCAGCCACATCAGGAAGGTATTCCATGCACCCGGAAAGAGGATGTTAAGGAAATAAGTATTCCTTCAGATCTTCTTGAGAGGGAGAGGATCTCAACAGTGTTAAAAGCCACAGATATCATTAAAAAAAGAGTGAGTGACGACATCCCGGTCATTGCCGGGATGGTTGGTCCGGCTGCAATTGCGTTTCAACTTGCGGGTGCAATGAATTATCTAATGTGGCTCATTGATGAGCCGGAAGCAATAAAAGATCTTCTTGAAGTTGGCACTGAGGTATGCATAGAATACTCCAATGCTCTCTTTGAATACGGAGTTGATGCTGTCAATATTTCAGATTCAGAAAGTGGACCAGACCTTATTGCTCCACAGATGTTCGAATCCTTCATGCTTCCGGAATACAGGAGGATCGATAAAAAGACCAATGGAATGAAAATATTACATATCTGTGGAGATGCAACTGAGATCATTGAACCAATGGCAAATTCAGGATTTGAGGGTCTAAGCATCGAAGAAAAGGTGGATGTAAGATTTGCCAGGGAAATCATAGGAGACAGAGCATGTCTGATAGGAAATGTTTCACCCTCTGCAACACTTCTCTATAAATCCCCTGAAAATGTGAAAATCGAAGCAAAACAGTGTATTGAAGATGGAGTGGACATACTTGCCCCAGGTTGCGGGATAGCACCACACACACCCCTGGAAAACCTGAAGGCATTCGTAGCTGCAAGGGATGAATATTATCTGGAAAAGGGGATATTGTGATACATAGGAGTTGTTTAGTTCAATTTTATGCATAGCAGTATCTAAATGTCCTTGATTGATTATTATTATACATTGTACTGAACGAAAGGTTCATTTATGTATTGTGTTAACACATAACACGATATTTATTAGTCTGGAGACTGAACATGTTAGGTATAGATGACCCTCAAATATGGATTGCCTACATCCTGTGCATCATAAGTGCTATTGGATGTGTGGCCTATGGTTTATTGAAATGGAACGATGGTGACGATCAGGAGGAGGATGAAGAATGGCTGTAAGTGTAGCTGTGCTTGGTGTATTTGTCCTGATCTACCTAATGATCATATTCTATCTTGGATTGCTTGGATATAAAAAGACCAAAAAAGATGAAGATTATATGGTCGCAGGGCGACATATACATCCCTATATCCTTGCCCTTTCCTATGGTGCCACGTTCATCAGTACGTCTGCAATAATCGGATTTGGTGGAGCTGCCGGAGCACTTGGAATGGGACTTCTCTGGCTGGCTTTTATGAACATAGTCGTCGGGATATTCATTGCGTTCGTTGTATTTGGATCACGAACACGACGCATGGGATTAAGACTGAGAGCAGTCACATTTCCGGAACTTCTGGGCAAGCGTTTCAACTCAAGGTTCATCCAGGGTTTCTCGGGTGCCCTGATAGGTATCTTCATGCCATTATATGCAGGCATTGTCCTGATCGGTGGTGCCCGTTTCATTGAGACAACACTTGGAGTGAACTATGATATCGCTGTGCTTATCCTGACAATTATCGTGGCAGCATATGTGATCACCGGGGGTCTGATCGCAGTTATGTACACCGACGCTTTGCAGGGAGCATTTATGTTCGTTGGAATGTTCGTCTTGATGATATTTACATATATCAAGCTCGGCGGTATCACAGAAGCGCACCAAACTCTCACATCGATGGCACCTCTTGTGCCGGAAGCTCTTGTAAAGGGTGGACATTTAGGTTGGACGGCGATGCCTGTATTCGGATCTCCGATCTGGTGGACACTTGTTTCAACCCTTGTGCTTGGAGTGGGGATCGGTGTGCTCGCACAGCCTCAACTTGCTGTCAGGTACATGACCGTTGAGAATGATAAGGCTCTGAACAGGGCTGTACTTATAGGTGGTCCATTCATCCTTATGATGACGGGTGTTGCATTCACTGTGGGTGCCCTTTCAAATGCATATTTCTACAATACACAGGGAATCATCTCCCTCGCAGCTTCGAAGGGAAATACGGATCTGATAATGCCCGAATTCATCAATGCTGCGATGCCAGAGATCTTCGTCATACTGTTCATGCTGACCCTGCTGGCAGCAGCAATGTCGACATTGAGTTCACAGTTCCATACCATGGGCACTTCCATTGGACATGACTTCTATCGTGAGTACATCAAGAAAGGAAAGGCTGGCAATACAGTGAATATCACAAGAGTTGGAATTGCAGTGACCATCATAATAAGTGTGATACTGGCATATGTTCTTCCAATCAGCATTATTGCAAGGGCTACGGCTATTTTCTTCGGTCTGTGTGCCGCAGCGTTCCTTCCAATGTATGCCGGAGCATTGTTCTGGCCAAGAATGACGCGTGAAGGTGCCATTGCCAGTCTTCTGGTAGGAACTTTCAGTAGCCTTTTCTGGCTTACATTTGTGCATGCAAAGGAAGCAGCTCCACTTGGGATCTGCAATCTGATCTTCGGAAAGGACACTATACTTGCAGGTACATGGACAGTCGTTGACCCGATATTGGTGGCCACTCCACTGGCAATAATTGCAGCCATTGTAGTGAGTCTTCTTACAGCTCCTCCCTCAGAGGAACACATCAGGAAATGTTATGGAAAATGAACAGTGCCATGAATGTTAAGTAAAGGATCGAATCATAGATCAAACGGGCTTTCACATAACATATGTATGTGAAGCTCGTTCCTTTTTTTCTATCGCTGGCCGATACGATTAGTGCGTAAACAGGATCAGCCGTATTTCTAATATCCGGATAATCTTGCAGATCCTGACCAACACGCATCGCTTAGATGACCTGCAATGAGGAGCGAAGGAATGATTAAATGAATAGAGGCAAAAGCCATATGACGAGTATAAAGAGGGGATGTATACCGACTATGAATAATTCGACTTTTGCCTGGTTATATGTTGTCATTATCGAATATAAAGTTAATCGTATATCATTTTTATAGAGAGTGTTTGTTGTTTGATACTTCAAACGTAATACAGGATATGTCCCAGTACTGGTTTAAAGTACAACATCTATAGATGCTTATTATGACGGTCAGTGTATTGATACATGGACCTGGAGTGGTCGATTCGGGATATACAATGATCATCCTAGATCACCTCTATGCGAAAGATGATGTCGTCTATTTGTTGAACCATGAAAAACGACCATGACTGGAACTACTTTTGGAAATATTGAGGCATCAGGGATAGAAACTCTACAATAATTCCGTTCATCCAGATCGAGAATATTCGCAATCATAGGTATAGGTTGGAACAGATTATAAAATATTAATAGGTATGGTATTCCAAATGTTAATTTCAAACTTTTAAGAAACCTATAAATATAATAGTGAACATCTTTAAAGTATAGTATAGTATATCTTAAATATTAATGTCAAATTCTTTGGTGGAGATGGTAATATGCATATGAAAGGTTTGAACGCATCTGACAATGAAGTAATTGAATCGTTAAAAAATCTGGGAATTTCCAGAAATCTGGCAACAACAATAACGTATCTAAAAAATGTACCAGAGGCCTCTTCCCAGGAGATCGAGATGAGTACAGGCCTCAGACAGCCTGAAGTTAGTGTCGCGATGCGGGAAATGCGCACAAATAATTGGATCAAAGAGAATAGTAAGAATATAACAGGAAAGGGTAGACCTACAAAGATCTACAAACTAGCTATTCCGATCGATAAGATCATAGGCCATTATGAATCAAAGATACGTGAAGAGAACGAAGCGCGTTTGGCCATCGTAGAAAAGTTAAAAGCTATTAGCATGAATTAACCTGCATCGGCAGGTATGTTCGCAAAGGATGAAGAGGCAAAGCCTTGATTCATCCGCCTGATGCAATGTATAGGATCTCCAAATTTGATGAGACAACCGTTCCATCGAGTGGAACGGCTTCCCCATCCTTTAATACAAGAACAGTTTCTTCATTAATATCCAGTATATTCAACAACGATTCATAAGTTGCACCTTCAGGTATTTTGAGAATCTGCTCCTCAGAAACATTCGGTACAATTTTTAGTGTTACTGTTGGGCTCAATCTGCGGATTCACCACCTTCTCCTTTCAGATCACTGAGGTTTTCTTCTATTAGCTTTTTCTCAAGGTTCTCCAGTTTCTTTATACCTTTACGTTCTGTGTCTCGTTTGTTGAACTTTGACATACTAATTCACCCCGTGTCACTATTGTTGCTGTACAGATATAATCCTTTCGAGATAAGCTTAAGAAGGAACATAATAATGATATGCCAGTGATCATTGTGACCAAACATGGCACCCCGCCCAACAAGTTAGATGCATTGATATTTGATGTTGATGGGGTACTGGTCGATTCCATGTCCTACCATGCAGATGCATGGATCCAGACATTCGGTGAGATCGGTATCAACATTACAAATCAGCAGATATATGATATTGAAGGTTCCAATCATGTGGGAGTGATCGAGAAGATATTCAAACATGCAGCAAGAAAGCCACAACCCCACCATTTTGAAGATCTCCGGATTAGAAAACAGGAACTCTTCTTACAGATACAGAAAGTTAAGGTGTTCAGAGGAATGGATGATTGCCTGAGTAAATTGAACGATACCTATCATCTGGCTGTTGCTTCAGGATCTAATCGAAAGATCGTAGACAAACTGATCAACACATTTTTCCCCAATACATTTGATGTGATCATTTCCGGTACAGACGTAACGCACGGCAAACCCTCACCTGAACCATATCTAAAAGTTATCGAAAAACTCGGAGTGCGAAAAGACCGATGTATTGTGATAGAAAATGCTCCATTGGGTGTTGAATCTGCAAAAAACGCTGGCCTGTATTGCGTGGCTGTACCTACTCACGTCAGCCCAGCGAGTCTGAAAAAGGCAGATGTGGTCTTTGAAGATCACGAAGCTCTTAAAAGATACCTCTATAGCCTCATTGCCTAAGATGATTTGAATGCTTGCTCCGGACTTTTGAGATCACGAAATATCTACATCGCATGAATACGACCAGAGAACATATGCCCTCCAGAGAACGAACCCTACAACTGCGATCACCAGTAGTGGTATTAATATCAAGATATAATATCCACTACGATATGCTAACAGTGCCCCGAACGCCGCTATTGTGTTTACTACCGAACCGGCAACACAAAGAGGTATAAACGGAACGGATAGCAACATGCGCTGGAACTGATTCTGACCAGTTTGGTTTGGGGATGACATGATAAGTAATAACTTATCTTTCTACTTAAAATCAGTTTCATTACCAGCTGTAAAATCTAACCATTCTGGTATCTTGCCACAAAATACCATTGTTTCTTCGCGAGCTACTAACAAACTGTTCGAAGCCCTTAAGTTGAATAGGTCATAACTCTAATATATAAAAAACAACTCTTATAGCTAATTTAGTATATATTAAGGATCACAGGGACTCCCCAAATACGTAATTATACAACAGAGAAAATTATCGAGCATCATCGACTAATAGGCCATCAGGAGGAATTTAAATTAGGATAAAGATACCCTATGGAAAAGATCATATTAACATCGATGTAAACATTCCCCACGAAGTACTCACACCTAATGAACAGGAAGCAGGGGACGAGTCCGAAATCATCGCACAGGCCCTATCGAACCCCATCGGAATGGAAACATTCGAGGAATTCTCCCGCAATGCCGACAATCTACTGGTCCTTGTCAACGATGCAACAAGACCCACGCCCACAGCACGGGTCCTTGAGGAGTTACAGGACACACTCCGGAAGCACACCGATCTGAAGTTCCTCGTCGCCACCGGATCACACCGGCCCCCTACCGACCAGGAGTTAATTTCCATATTCGGGGATCTGTACGATGAATTCAAGGATCGGATCTTTATTCACGATGCCAGAAAAGACGAGGATATGGTGTATCTCGGAGAATCCACTAAAAAAACACCGATATACCTGAACCGACTGGTCACCGAAATGAAGAACATCCTGGTTATTGGAAGCGTGGAACCACACTACTTCGCTGGCTATACAGGCGGAAGAAAAGCATTTTTACCAGGCGTGGCCTCATACAAGACCATCGAGACAAATCACAAACATGCCCTTTGTGATGGAGCCCGGACCCTGGCCCTTGAAGGCAATCCGGTCGCAGAGGACATGAACGACGCCATGAAGGTCCTTGCGGATATGAACGTGTTCTCTATCCAGTCAGTGTTGACCGGCGACCACAGTATATATGCAATGACTACCGGTGACCTGTTCGGATCGTTCGATGCCGCCATCGAAAAGGCCAACGATATTTTCGGAATACGGTGTCGAAGAAAAGGTAACATCGTCCTCACCGCCGCACCCTACCCAATGGACATCGATCTCTACCAGTCTCAGAAAGCTCTCGAGAACGGAAAGCTGGCCCTTGAAAAGGGGGGCGTGATAATTATGGTCTCCAAATGCCGCGAAGGAGTGGGCGAAGATACCTTTTTGGAACTGCTTGGATCCGCGTCCACCTGCGATGATGTAATGACGGAAATTGCCAGAGACTATAAGTTAGGATATCACAAAGCAGCCAAGATGGCACAGATCGGGACTTGGGCCAGAATGTGGGCCGTTTCTGACCTCGATGATGAGACTCTGATACGGAGTAAATTGGAGCCCCAGCCAGGGATCCAGAAAGCCTTTGACATGGCTGTTGCGCTGATCAGAAGCCAGGGGAAGGAACCCTATGCAGTGATTATGCCTCAGGGTAGCCTGACAATACCACTTATTGAATAATGGAAAAGAGAATGGTTGGAAAAAGGATGACGGAAGAAAGAACGATGGATCCACAGAGCATCGACAAACTGCGGGATATTGTAGGACAGTCCTACATAAGTACATCCACTGCAGAACTGTATGCCTATTCCACAGACGCGGGTATCCACCGAAGCATGCCTGACGTGGTGATACGGCCAGGGACGACCGAAGAGGTTACCCAGATCGTAAAACTCGCCAATGAATACCTGTTCCCGGTAATCCCGAGAGGTGCAGGGACTGCACTTTGTGGTCACAGTGTCCCCATAAAAGGCGGAGTGATAATCGACCTGCAGAGGATGAACAGGATCAAGGAAGTACATATAGAGGACCTCTACGTTATCGTGGAACCGGGCGTGGTCCATCAGGATCTGAACGATGAGCTGAAGAAATACGGATTTTTTATCCCTGGACCTTCCAGCGGCAATGTTGCCAACATCGGTGGTATGATCGCAACTAACGCATCCGGCGGTAATGCTGTGAAATATGGTGCCATCCGGGACTATGTCCTTGGTATGGAGATAGTGTTCCCGACGGGGGAGATTGCAGCCCTTGGCACCAGAACCCTGAAGAATTCCGCAGGTTATCAACTGGAACGTCTCATGTGTGGTATGGAAGGAACTCTGGGTGTGATCACCGAAGCCACACTCAAGGTCGTACCTCTACCCGAAAGGAGTGCTATTGCAGTGGCGGTGTTTGACACATTGGAAGCAGCAGGCCAATGTGTTTCCAACATCATTGCAAAACCGATCATACCATCTGGTCTGGAACTCATGTCAAAAGTATGCATCCAGGCAATCAACAGAGCAGTTGAACTAGGTCTCCCGGAAAAGGATGCCATCCTTTTGATCGAGGTGGATGGAAGTGCCAGCGATGTAAGGGACCAGATCAAGAAGGTCTCAGAAATATGCACCAGCAGCGGGGCGATCTCAGTCGATTTCACCGACGATGCCGAGAGAATGGAAGAACTCTGGAAAGGCCGAAAGGCCATGATCCCGGCCCTGTGCAAATACGACGATGAACTCGTGACCGTCATGCTTGCGGATGACATGGCAGTACCCATGAGCCGGATACCTGAAACCATCAGGGCCTTTGAGGATATCTCGGACAAATATGACATAATAATAGCAAGCTATGGACACTCTGGTGATGGAAACCTGCACACCAAGGTCCTGATGGATCCCACCCGAAAATCGCACTGGGACCAGGCAGAGAAAGCCGTCGTAGAGATATACAACAAAGTCATGGAAGTGGGCGGGACCGTTACCGGAGAACACGGCGTAGCGATCACAAAAGCACCGTTCTTCCTAAAGGAGCGTGCCTCGAGCATCAACGCTATGAAGATAATCAAAAGAGGACTTGACCC
>JAIOTO010000067.1 GCA_021106765.1 Methanosarcinaceae archaeon | reverse complement strand
GTATCCCAATGGAATTCCTGGGCAATGATGACGGGTCAATGAACATGAATGTGGATACTGCGCTTATCTCGACAAAGCCCGAAATATCCCTGACAGAGCAAAGCAGGAAATGGATATCGAGTGAGGGTCTAAAGTTCGGTACAGGAGAAGTGTACATCAATCCGGACAAGATCAAGCACACAATTTACGACAGGCTTCCCGATGCCGGAACCTTCTCTATCGGTCAGGGGATGGAGCAGCAGTTCAATCCTACAACAGCAGCCCCCACTCCAAAAGCAGAAGGGACAGAAAAGGTACCAGGATTCGAAGCAATTTTCATGGTTGTCGGGATACTTGGTACTGCGTTGTTTTGCAAAAAAAAGATATAATGTGATTGTGATATATGGCCGGTGTGCTTCGTCCCAATTTCAATGATGTCATCACGCTGCATATATCCCTCGTTCGGATCGACATATTTGTTGAACTCATTGTCCTTATTTCAAGATATACACGTTGATCCGATCTCCGTTTATTCTCTCATCCTGTCCGCAGGGCTTTAATATTTTGATACAGCTATTGTTTCACATGATCTCACAGACAATAAGTGAAAAAATATTCAGTCGCACGGCAGATCGGGAATCAAAGGCCAATGATTTTGTGATGGCGGATGTGGATTACGCAATGGCTCACGATGGAACGAGCATCCTCGCAGTGCGTGCTTTCCGGAATATGGGAGTAGGGAAGGTATGGGACCCTGCACACATTGTCATTCCCTTTGATCATCTTGCTCCTGCAAATACGGACCTGACTGCAGGGTTACAGAAGGATATCCGATCATGGATCAAGGAGCAGGGTATCGAGAACTTCTATGAGGTAGGCGAAGGTATCTGTCATCAGGTCCTGCCTGAGAATGGGTTTGCCATGCCGGGTAAATTAGTAGTGGGTGCCGATTCCCATTCATGTACATATGGTGCTTTTGGTGCCTTTGGGACCGGTGTGGGGGCTACTGATATGGCAGAGATCTTCGCAGCCGGCAAGCTCTGGTTCAAGGTCCCTGAGTCGATCAAGGTGATCGCAGAGGGAAAGCTGGGGAATCACGTGTATGCCAAGGATCTGACATTGAAGGTAATCGGTACCGTGGGTGCAGCAGGTGCCACCTACAAGGCGGCCGAGTTCTACGGAAGCACGATACGAGAAATGTCAATGTCCGGTAGGATGACCCTCTGCAACATGGCCATAGAGATGGGTGGTAAGGCGGGCATCGTTCCGCCGGATGAAACCACCTTCCAGTTCCTTAAGGGCAGGGCTGTGGCCGATTATGAGCCGGTGTATGCCGATGAGGAAGCTGAGTACAGTGCCACTTACCATATTGATACAGTCGACATCGAACCCCAGGTCGCCTGTCCACACCAAGTTGACAATGTGCATGACGTTTCAGAGGTAAGCGGCACCCACGTCGATCAGGTGTTCATCGGCACCTGTACCAACGGCAGGCTCGAGGATCTGGAAGCAGCGGCCGCAGTGCTGAAAGGCGAGACAGTAGCGGTCCGTACCATCGTTATCCCTGCATCTCGCGCCACACTGATGGAAGCGATACGTAATGGTACAGCTGAGACCCTGCTGGAAGCAGGTATCACACTGGGAACACCAGGATGTGGTCCATGTCTCGGAGGTCATATGGGTGTGATCGGAGAGGGTGAGGTCTGTATTTCGACTGCTAACAGGAACTTCAAAGGCCGTATGGGGCAGGGTGGATCCATCTACCTGGCATCTCCCGCAACCGCTGCTGCATCAGCGATCATGGGCGAGATCACCGACCCACGCGAGCTATAATATAACATTAACTGGATATGGGGCAACGGAGTCGATAGATCATGAAAGATACATTGGATGAAGATAAACTGGAACACCTTCTTGGACATTGGATAGAGCACAACGAGAGCCACAGCCAAAGTTTCAACGACTGGGCGGAAAAATTGGAAACAGCCGGATTCGGGAACGTTGCCGAGCAGATACGACAAGCCTCTGCCAGAATGGACGAATCTACAGAATATTTGAGACAGGCGAAAATATCCGTTACGAAATGACGGCTTTCTTTCCCTCGAAATCTCATACAGTTTCATTGCGATGGCGGGTAATGTCGCTCAGGAAACCACCAGTACATCCAATTGGCTAGATATATCCTTCTCTTTTTCTTTCAAGGTCATTGAGGCGGAACTAACATTACGTTCTTTTTTCACATCTAAGTAACAATTTAGATGTCAGATACATAATATGTGTATATATATGTGAACAGCACTACCTTCATTATGAGGTGTCTGTATGGATATTGAGAATATATTTTCAGAAACTTGGCAGGTATTCAAGGAAAACTTTGTGGCATATATCATTGGTACTCTTATAGTTGTGATAGGTTCTATCTTTATTGTCACAATAGCCCCGTTAATGTATGGTTTGACGTACATGGCAGTGAAAGGGGTACGGGGAGAGAAGGTCGAGATCAACGACGTATTTGAAGGTTTCAATCATTTTATTAGCAGTTGGGTCCTTGTACTGGTTGCAAGTATACTTCTATCCATAGGTTATCTTTTGTTGGTAATTCCCGGGATAATTCTTTCCATACTCTTGCTATACGCATTCCCTCTGCTGGTGCTCAAGGGATATGGTGGCATCGATGCAATAAAGGAAAGTGTTGGATTGAGTAAAGAGAATTTTGTAGATACCATGATCCTCTCGGTCATACTTTGGGTGATCAATGCGATCGGTGGATCGTTGCAACTTGGTATTATCATAACGTTACCTATTGCCATTATTGTATCAGTGGTGGCAATCAACACACTGAACAAGGACGAGTACACATATTTGGCGGATTATGAAGATATCTCTGACGCCGATAATGATGTTGATACCGAAGTTGGTTCTGATAGCTCCGAAGGGGTGTCTGAAGGGCCAGCATCAATGGATGATGGAACTGAGAAGGAAGAGATCATTTAAATTTGTTGTAGAACGTCCTGAGATGGGTAGTATGTAGCATATTACATACTTCCCCAACTTCCGGAGTAGTTCAGAGTGGCTCAGGGAGGTTGCAATATTTCAGGTATGTAGGGGCTTGTTACCCTGAATTTATGGTATGGTTGTGGCCACAAAAAGAAAATTGAGTACATGAACTATACATATATGAACATACAATCTATATGTTAAAGAGAATTATCTATCTACATGTAGAGAAGATGTTTCGCATGAAAAGTGTACTAAAGGCCATTCTATTGGTAACAATGCTCATAATGTCAGCTGGATCTGCCCTGGCATTGGAATTGGAGATCACGGCGGATCAGGATCAGAGTACGGTAGGCGAAGCTGTAGCTATCATCGCCATGGTCACTGATAATTCTACACCAGTGAATAACACGCTGGTCAATTTCAGTACTAGTATGGGAGACCTTAGTGCAACGTCGGTCTATACCAATAGCTCTGGTATGGTCTGTATTTGGGTAAACTCGACTATATCGGGATTAGCTACCATCAGTGCAACTGCCAACAGTACCTCCAATAATACTAACATATCATTCGTAGCAGCTCCTACTGATTCTATACTGATCAATGCAAGTCCCGTATCTGAAGAAGTAGGAACGATCATGGACGTGTACCTGACCGCCAACGATGGATATGGCAACACGAACATCAGCGCAAACATGTCCATTGAGATAATCGTCACCGATCTTCTTGGCAATGTAAAGGATATGAGTACCACCATTTATCATACCCCTTATACGCAAACGAACATCAGTATTGATCAGGAAAATATCACATTTACCGACTCTACTACTGCTTTATCCAACATCTATCTGCGATTCAACTCCACTCTGGGGGGTAACATCACCCTGAATATTGGAGTTGGGGACGTATCCAATACCACATCTCTCTATTATACACCTGCTTCTCCACATTCCATTACTATTGTATATGATGATGAATACACTGTGAACACAACTTCAGATATCACCGTCAGTGTATCCGATAGATTCCACAATCCTGTGCCCAATGCCACGGTTGTGTTCAATGCAACTCCTCCAGCTGATACTGACTACAACAGCCCACTGGAATACAATTCACTGGATCTGGATCCACGATCTAACACCACTCATATAGATGGTATTGCATACGCATCATTCATAACGGACAAACGGGCCGGTGATAACACGGTCAACATAAGCGTGCTAAATACCACCATTTATACAGATATCACCATTGTCGGTATTGCGGATCAGATAGATGAGTTGCTTCTATCTCAGACTCCCAATTATTGCAACGCCAACAATGGTGATACATATAGACTGTCAGCCCAGACGGCAGACCAGTTCTTAAATCCGGTACTACCAGGAGGTTTCCCAATTAAAGAACAGATATTGTTCATCTCCAGTGGTTCCGGTTCCACTCTCATACCATTGAACGAGTATGGTATCGCTACCACACGGGCAGGCCCGACCCCCTACGTGGAGAACATAACTGTCACAGCCAATTACAAGAATGAATCCGGATACACCAATGTGACCAATACCACATCCCTGGAGTTCATTGCCGGCGACCTGGCGTCATTCAGACTCTACGCAAATCCTGATATCGTGCTTACTCAGAACCAATCAGGTAATCATAACGCTACTTTATATCTCACAGCTCTTGACGAATGGGGGCATGGTCTCCCATCTATTAATATCACGTTGAACAATACCAATCCCAATCTGGGAACATTATCCATATCCGGTATTAATGCAACAAACCTTATCAATGCAACAACGAATTCAAATGGCCGACTATATGCAACGTTTATAAGCAATAACACAGAGGGCAATGCAACACTGGTTGTCAGTAATGGTTTGCTCAATATATCAACAATTGTGGAGGTTGACAAGGATCCATTCATGTGTGCATATGTGACTGCAGAACCCGAGACTGTGAATTCTGGTGATACAGTGAACGTGACTACCATCATATCGGTGGAAGGAGAACTGCCAATCTCAAGGGCAGCTGCCACGGCTATGTTGGTCCTGGATCGCTCGGGCAGCATGGATCCGGACTCCTATGCAGGCACTCCTCTTGATGTAGTTCTGGTCCTGGACCGCTCGGGTAGCATGGAGTACCTAGGGTCATCTCCAGAGCAGCCAATGACAGATGCCAAGACCGCAGCAGAGACCTTTATGGATTCATTGGTCTCGAATGCACAGGTTGGTGTTGTATCGTTCGCAAGTTCCAGTACAGTTGATCAGGGATTATTATCCCTGAATTCCTCCGATAATAGAGCCTCTCTCAGGGACACTATAGATGCCATTACTGCGACCGGCAGCACAGCTATGGGAGATGGAATGGCCGATGCCAATACCCTACTCATCAACGGACGTGGGGATGCCAGAAAGATCATGATCGTACTCACAGATGGTGTGTGTAATACAGGTTCTGATACGGATGGTACCACTGCCATATCAACTGCCAATTCCAATGGTATCAAGATATACACTATCGGTCTTGGTAGTGCTGAATATATCGATGAATCCACGCTGCAGCGTGTGGCATCAGAGACTGGTGGGGAATATTTCAATGCTCCGACAAGTTCGGAGTTGCAGGCTGTCTACAGTTCGATAGCACAGGACATCAGTGATTATGATATCACAGAAGTGGAGTATGGAACTGAAGGCTTCACATCATACGACTATGAAAGTCATGGTACGTTCGAGATGACCCACGCCAATGCACCGTATGTTCTGATATATGATGCATGGGACATCGATAGTACCAGCGAGAATTGTTATGTTAGTGTCAATGGGATCTATGTCTATGAAATTCCAGTCACCGGTGATGGTATCTGGGACAGTTTCGAATGCGACATAACATCATATGTGCAAAATGGAAGCAATGTGGTAGGATTCTATGATCCTAATAATTGGCCCAATGCAGTAAAGAACGTCAAGGTCCTGGCAGATAACATAACGATGGCTGAATATTCGTCTCAGGTAGACCTCGTGTCGTCTAATCCATATAACTGTACATTCAATACTTCCTATTATATCTATGAAGACACGTTCACGATCAATGACACTCTCAACGACCTGAAGGTCTACCTTGATTGGGAGAACAGTGCCACTGTCATGAACCTTGATCTTATAAGCCCGACAGGACTTGAATATGGGGCCAATGGAAATTCCACGGGATATTATTTTGATGAGAGAAGGGTGCACCTCATTGATGTCAGGTCCCCGCAGGCAGACACTTATCTCATATCATCTGATGCGGATAGTAGTTTCACGGATGAGACATATTTTTATGTAACGAGTGATCTCAATGATGCCGGAGATGAGGCTTCTTCTCTTCTTCGATGGGAGTTGCCGGATGCTCCTACACATAATGCAACGATTAATAGCGTGACGATGTATCTGCACGGCATGGTAGAACCATCTGGCGGATGGGATGCCGATACCGATAACAGGGCCATCGATGTATATGACATGGACACGAGCTATAACACAACCCCTAACTGGAACCACAATGATTCGATGGGTACCTGGTCATCTGGTGGTTTCAGCAATGCAGATTATAACAGTTCATATTCCATAGATTCAGTATCCCTTTCCTCTTCTATCGAGGATGACGTGGTTGAGTTCAATATCACCAGTGCAACATGGGACTCTGACCGAATTCCTGATTGGGGTGAGAATTGTAATATCGTACTGGTAGGGTCGGGTTATGATGGAACGGATGCAAACCCCAGTATAGATCGTTTTGCATCAGTAGAGACCAATACTGAGGATCATCATTATTCCCTGAACGGATGGAGACCATTGGTAACTATCAACTATTCGATATCCGAGGACACGTATGAGTATATATGGATCGATCCACTCTCATATACCTATCCGGATACGGACACAGGAATTGTCGAGATCGGGAACTGGACCGTCAGGGTGACAGGGAATTCAGAGGTAGAACCATTCAATGTTGGCACCTATATCGACAAGAAAAGCGCCACCAAACTTGCTTCTTCATCATTCATATCGAGCTTTGATGAAAGTAATGGTGATAAGGCCGGATTGATCCTGTATAGCAACGACGATGTTGTGAACAGCAGTACACAGAAGAGTTACGTTCGCAATGCAAGTGAATGGGTGAGTTACTTCACGGTGAACAATGGTGCATCCTATACCATTGACCTCTCATGGAATGATTCGTCAGATCTTAATATGTTCCTCTACGAGGGGACAGAGGTCATGAATTCATCCACTGGCAGTTCACAATCCGAGAGCTTGAGTTCTTCGTTGTCTGGTGGAATTGATTATCGCATTGAGGTTAGTAAAGTATCCGGTCAGATAAATGATACTCAGTTCATGATCAATGTATCCAGTAGTCCCCTACATATGGCAGTGTGTGCTTACTATGACAGTAACAGTGGCGGTGTACCACGCTATCGCTTATGGGATATTGACGAGTGGGATTATGAGGATTCAGCGAATCTTGTGGGTGCAAATATTCGACAGATAACAATGGAGTCCTCTTCTTCACGAGATGAGATCATCATGGGTACTGTGGACGATAAAATGGATGCCAATTTCCAGATATTGAGCGATTCTACATGGAATACTGTACAGGAATTCTCTACATCACTTGACAGTTATAGTACAAGAGGCTTTGATATAGCCTATGAATCCACTTCTGACGATGCGTTGGTTGTATACCTGGATAAGTCCATTGATGATGGTGTACCCAGATACAGAATATGGGATGGTTCATCATGGTCCGGCGACGGAGCTGTGGACGGTACGAATCCGGGTGCAGGGGATATCAGGTGGGTCGAACTCGCATCCAATCCATCCTCGGATGAGATTGTCCTTGTAACGCTGGATGATAAAAGGGATATACGTGCTCAGGTATGGGATGGCTCCAGCTGGAGCAACACGCTTTCCATTACCAATGACGCAAGGGCTACCGGTTACCGTTGTTTCGATGTGGCCTATGAACAGGGAAGCGGAGATGCAATGATCGTTTGGTCAGATACTGACGGATATGTGCATTCACGTATTTGGGATGGTTCAGCGTGGGGTACTGAGAACGATCTGTATACGTTCGATACTTCACACAAGGTATACTGGATCAAGATGGCATCGGATGCAAATTCCAATAACATTGTAATGGGGGACGAGAACCTCGATAAGGACATCTGTGTAAGTGTATGGAATGGTTCTTCCTGGTCATCACGTGTGCAGGTGGAAACTGATTGTTATGAGTACAGCAAGCGTATCTTTGATGTTGCTTTTGAAACATTGAGCGGGGAAGCTATAATCGTTTGGGGTGACAGCACCACCACTCCAAAATATATGACATGGAACGGTTCATGGAGTACGGAGTCGTCTGCCACCGATCTCACTGGTAGCGGTTATACGAGATGGGTGCAATTACGACCAGACCCATCGTCCAATGAAATATTCCTTATGACCTCAGATGGTGACAATGACATTAATATCCAGCAGTGGGATGGATCTCAGTGGGGCTTACGGTCAGAGGTGGAATCCTCATCGTCCCGAGCTTATGAGAACTTTGATCTTGTATACCAGAAGTATGAGGAATCAAGCACACAGGCATTGGTGAACTGGAAGGAATGGCGTGCTACGGTAACTTCTTCTCTTGAGAATGACCCTCTTTCCCATCTTGAAAGTGCTATCGATGCTATGACCGCTGAAGGTCTTACTGCTATCGATGAAGGTATGTATGAGGCAAACAATGAACTGTCGTCAGTATCTGATAATTCTACAATGGTGCTGATGACCGATGGTATTGATAATGCAGGGTACCATTCGCTCATCAATCAGGCCGAAAGGGCAAGGGATCAAAATACCGTGATACATACTATTGGATTCGGTAGGAGTGAATCAGAAGTGGATCCTGTATTGTCCGAGATTGCGAACATCACCGGTGGAGACTACTTTTTCGCACCGAATTCCAGCGTATTGAAAAATATATTTGAAGGTATCGCTGCTGACATGACCAACTTCTCTGCAGAAGGTCCTACATTATCCATACATGTACCGCATAATTATATCACCAATCTATCACTAGCTACGGCAAACTATGTAGTCAACAGCACGAATTCCACGATCGGAAATATCACTGTTTTCCCTGTTCCTATATCACCAAGTACAGCAAATGCTGAACCTGATATCACGATAATTGGTGATCGCACACAGTTGCTTTGGCAGTTGCCAAACATGGAACCCGGCGAGAAATGGGGTGTATGGTATCAGTTAAAGGTCCAGGGTGCAGGAAGCGTGCCATTGATCCTCCCGACTTCAAGTATTAATTATACCGATGTAAATGGAACAATGGTCGATGTTAGGATATCCTACGGAGGAGAAACGGAGATCGGAGGTACAGGTGCAGACGTGGATTATGTATCTCTTGGTACGGTCCGTTTGAGCACAGACTCGCCTATTACTCTTGTGGATGAAATATCCACGATACAGATAGCAGCAACATATTCGGATGGCAACCCTGCGATAGCGAACACAGAGATCTATACCACTCTCGGTTCGATCAATGGTACATCAAACTCCATCAACCTGACTATCAGTGGTTCCGATACCTTTGAGTTCATGAGCACAACAGCCGGCAATGCGTACTTACGAGCAGTTGCTAGTAATGGGAACAACTCCGTGATCGATAGTTCAACGATCGTTGTGAGGCCAAAGGGTCAGATCACGATAAGTTAAGTGCAGTTGATATTCAGTAAGTTGATATTATTTGATCTCAACATCGATAAAATGTTGTCCTATGATCAATATGGTATCGTTTCTGTATGATGTTAGAGTTGTATCTGTGTATGTTGCAGTGGTAAATCCAATATCCTCCAGATAGTCTTTCCACAGGGATGCAAAACTGCTGTTCATTGAAAGTGTAACATTCACAGTTTCATCGGTTCGTATAAGGGAACTGATATTATGCTGCATATTGACAGTGACGATGCTGCTTCCACCTATACCAGAACTCCCATCGACCATAATTAGACCAATGGTTGTAATGTTCACATTGTTCATTGTACTCGAATATATCCGTGGTTCAGAGACCATAACCTCTCCCCGTGGATGATATCTTTTGAAGATAGCGCCGTTCTCATACAACAACAAATTATCGTCCTTGTAGTACTCGATACCACCTAGGTAATGGTGCACGCTATTTGTATCATATTGTATGGTGATCTGCGATTCGTTTGTGGTGCCCAGGGACGATGAGTACAGTTTCATCTTCATATTCTTGACTGGTACATGATCAAATGCGACCATTTTCATGTTGCTCTGCAGAACAATAAAGTTTTGCTCTGAACTTTCGAAGATACTTGAATCCATATTCGATTGCAAAACCGGGTATCCCATAACATAGACGAAACTCATGGAAATTACTACTATTGCGAACATGAGTATGAATCCTATGGTCTCGGAGACCGCTGCATCCTGTCGGTTTTTATTTTCTCGAATCATAACTTATCCTATGTATCTGTGAGCTGCTTAACGCGGTACCATTTATTGCCATTGTGCTGGCGATCCCACTGATCGTAACACTGACCGTTCTATCAGATGATGACGAAACAATTTCTATGATCTGATCTGTTGTTGCTGTATCTGCGTTGATGGCATAATATTCTCCAGCGATAGTGATTGGTATCGTGTACGAGGTATCGATACGTCCGTTATCCGGAGCTATAAGATACATGTCTGTCAGCGTTGTGGCCATCATGTTACCGATATCACTGAACTCATTTTCCATTACTACGCTGCTTGGTCTATCAACAAGTATTTCATCAGCGCTCATCAGTACGATGACGAAGAAAGCAATGAATATTGCTGAGAACATAATATATCCCATAGTGATGGAAACAGCTCGTTCGTCCTGATGCAAAGGTATCATGCATTCACCTCAATGATCTCGGGTTCGGATGAGTAAAAGGTATTTCCATCGTAATAACTGATATTCATCCAGATACTGTCTACAATGGTTGTATTTGATGTGTTCATGCTGACATTTGAGACACGTATGTCGACAGTTTCGCCATGTGAGGCGTACAGTATACTTGTTTGCATGCTGTAGTTCTCTAGTAGTGTTGTAATGATCGTGGGAACGCTCAGGTTCGATGACTGGTTTAGCTGATAGGCAAGCAATGTAGCACTCTGTGCTGTTTCCCTGGTCTGTGTGGTCAGGTCCCGTATCTGCTCCTTGGGAAACTCGAGGGCGGCATTGGATGAATAATAGCCGGTAACAGCTGCCTGGTTGAGCAGTACAGCTACGGTTACCAGGGATATGGCTATCGTAAGGCCGGAGAGTAGGATCCACTGTCCTCTGGTATCATCTTTCAGGTTTGCCATGCTGTTAACCTCACCTCCACTACCAGCAAGTCACCGTCGGCGATGTCCCATGTACCGCCTGAGTTGGTCACTGTTGAGTTATACAGTGTGACGAGGCGGCGTGCTACTACCGAATTATCAGTTGGCATACCGTTGATCACTACATGTTTGACAGTGAGATTGCCATTGTCCATGTAGGCAAGATCTACATTGTACATTGTATCTGCCAGGATCGCTGAGAGTTCTTCATCGAGAATTTCAAGTTCCCCACCCAGTAATGTGGCTTCAGTACTCACATTGTAGCTTGCTACACATTCGGTCAGATTGTGCTGTATCGCTATCTGCGGCGCAACATCCAGTATTGTGAGGGTATCCGATGCGGTCTGTTTCAGATCGACCTGCATGAACATTTCGGATTGCGGCGTAACAACTACAGTACTCTGCGTGATGATCAATATTGTCATGGTGACAAGGACGGCAGCACCAAGACCTTCCAGTGTGTGCAGTTGTGCTTGATCGTTCATTTCCACACCTTCACGGTAAGGTATGCTGGTTCGTATAGTGTTTCAGTGTTATTGGTATATTCTGTGTACGGTGGTCCCGGATTGCTGAAGTTCATCCCATTGAAATCCAGTTCTATCTGGTATGTGGTATTGATCGTGAACAGATTCTGGTCGAAAACCAGTTTGAGGGTATCGGTACTGTTCAGGGGGTCGGAATATACGGAGTATTTCCCACCATCCTCTTTTTTGTATGCCTCATAGTCTGCAGGTATACTCAATACCATTCCATTTAGTGTTGCGTTCAGGAATTGAGGGTTTGGACCCGTGGTATTGAAATTTGTGATCCGTATGTCCACATCCTCTTTCTGGATCCCGGTAATGTTTATGAGTGTCATGTTGTTGGGAGTTGGAAAAGTAGTTGTGATATCAGTTGCATTGAACTGGGCTACATTCCCCATTTCTACCAGGACGAACCGGTTTGCCATCAAAATATCTGTGGTGATGGGTGGTATCTGTCC
>JAIOTO010000110.1 GCA_021106765.1 Methanosarcinaceae archaeon | reverse complement strand
GCCGTAGTATATGTATCCCCTGTGGAACCTTTTACCGTAATGATATCCACCGGTGAACCTATCACTGATTCTGCCAGTACCTTGGTCATTGTGCCGGGGTCACCTTCCACCTGGGCCACAGCACCCTGCAACCTGACCTGTATCCAGGAACCACCCTCGAGATCAAGACCGTAGTTCAGGTTCGAGGTTAGTCCCTCATCCGACGTATACCATGGATGTATGGCTACAAGGGACAGGAGCAATGCAATAATAAAGATACGTACACGCGTGTCCTGCAACAGACTTTTTTTCTTTTTATCCACACTCATGCTTTCACAACCGTGGGATTCTTCTCTACATACCATCGAAGGATACCGGTGTTAAACAACCAGGTATTCATAAGATCCGCCAGCAGTCCGAATATGAGCACTATAGAGATATCAGATAGGAGATTTATCTGCGAGACAGACGAGGTTAGCAGATAGGAATATGTGGATACAATATACATTACCGCAAGTGCCGCCAGTGTGGTAGAGGTCATGGTCAGACCGGTATGCATGGCATGGTTGATCTTCTCGTCGGTCGTGCCTCTGCGTTTGAGGATACGATTCGTCAGCAGGATGTCACTGTCCACAGAATAACCGATCAGCATCAACAACGCCGCTACCGTACCCAGAGACAGTTCAACTCCAACGATATTCATGAACGCTACTGCTATGATAATGTCCGAAAATGCCGAAACTACGACCGCAATTGATGGGATCGCTGTCTTGAATATAAAGAATACGATCAATGCCATACCGATAAATGACAACACTACTGCCTTTAAGGCCTGTAACTGCAGATCCTTGCCATACACAGCACCTACCTGTTTGATCTCCACACTGGAATATGTTGATATGACATCTGCTTCCAATTGTATCTGCATGTCATTGTCCATGGGACCGAATTGCATGATGGCTCTATCCCCGGTCTTTCGCACATCTACGACATGGTACTCAGAATATTTCTGTTCAAGGACCTCAATAGGGTCCTGACTCTGCATCGCTATCATCGTTCCGCCATTGAACTCCATCCCCAGCTTGACCGGAGCACCGCTTGTTGAAAAAACGATTACCAGTATCAGAAAGGATAGGGCGAACACTGCAATCGGTATCGAGACCAACTGCTTGTTGTCATGTTCCCTTATAAATGATCCTAAACGCTCTGTCAAAACAGTCATCATATTAATTATACTCCAATAATGTCGAATATCTCCATCGATCGTCCAGATATGCCTATTGTCACATCATACACTGGAACCTATATATACTAGTTACTATGCACGTATTGAGTATGGTAGGAAGACCATCCACAGATAAATATTTTTTGGAGATAGCATCAGTCGTTGCCAAACGATCCACCTGCCTCAGGAACCAGGTCGGAGCCGTGATCGTTCGCGACAAACGTATCCTTACCACTGGATACAACGGTGCTCCAAGTAACATGGAACATTGCCTGGACATTGGATGTATTCGAATGAAGAACAACATTGCGTCTGGTACCCAACATGAGAAATGCCGGGCAGTACATGCCGAACAGAACGCGATCATACAGGCCGCTCTTCATGGCGTGGGCATCGAAGGAGCAACACTATACTGCACCCACCAGCCCTGTATCCTATGTACGAAAATGATAATAAATTCGAAGATCGAGCGTGTTGTGTACTCCGTATCATACCCTGATACTGATGCCCTGGAATTCTTTGCCGATGCTGGCATCGTTATCGAGAACATACCGCTATCATAACTTTGCAAGACAGCGTAATCCTTTTTTGATCATATCTTCGTCATCGGCCCGGTACATCTCCCCGATCGCTACATCATCATCCGTATACAGATCAGATCCTCTGACAACGACCACAGGATATCCACCATCACCCTCCCCCATCAGGAGATTTGCAGCCGATGCGATCTCGTCTGCCACCGCTTCCTCGGTGATCTCCAGAATATTGCCGAACAGGTCCGGACGCCCCCGCCAGTTCTTGATCGGATGTATCCTGTAGACCCCTATCGCCACGCCGGTCTGCCCGATCTTAAAGGCCCGGCCATTGGTGTCGGTAATGATAACGCTCACATGACTACCACATATCCGCTCTATGCCAATGCCGATATTTCGGGCACTTGCATCCGGATCTGATGGCAGGTCCACAAGGAGACCATCATCCACGTTCGAATCATCGATCCCTGCATTGATACACACGTGACCGTTACTGGTTTGCACAAGCATCATGGGAGATTCCAACAGAAACTCAACGCTCCTATCCAGCACGGCCTGCACGAACCTGGGGTCCTTACCATTGCTACAGGCAATTTGCAGAGCATGTTCACCGGGAATGACATCATCCAGTGAGAACACAGCTCCTTCGGCCTTTCCAATGATCGTTGATGCGATCACGATCACATCCCCGTCCTCCGGGCTAATGCGATCACATATCATGCCGGACAGGTCGTCTCCATCCCGAATGAGAGGAAGATCATCAACAGTAAACATTTCTATCTTCAAAATATACACCTCTGCTGTAAGAAGATCGTTCTTCAAGTGGACAAAACTGAAGAATCAATATATAGGGAGCCCGAGAAAGGTCGGACCGATACTATCACTAAATTGTACAACAGGAATAAGTATTAGGGATAAATAAGGCTAACTATGGATAAAGATTAATAAGACTATCCGGATATGTCAATATGCGGCGATGATGATAGTTACCCCAACCGAGCAAAGGATGACGATAACCAAATAACTGATGCCGCAAAAAACCAATGAACAAATATTATGATCCGGGACACGGATCCCGGATCCACAGAATATATCAAATGGCCATACTGTAAAATACTTTATAGACAGAGATCATTCGATCTCTATCCGGGGCCTCTCCTCGATCTCGGTCTTTGGAAGTGTGACGGTCAGCACACCATCCTCAAGTTTTGCCTTTGCACCCTCTTCGGTGACATTGGATGGAAGGGATACTGTTCGAGAGAAACTACTGTAAGTACGCTCTTTCTGCACATAACCCTCCTCTTCGGTCTCAGATTCCCTGCTGCACTTAGCGCTGATCTCTATAATATTATCGCTTATGCGCAGATCAACATCCTTTTTATCGACCCCCGGAATATCCATTGTAACAACTAACTTGTCATCCTCCTCCCTGACATCCACAAGGGGAGCAAGGCTCTTACCGCCTGCGATTTCAAAACCAGGAACAAGCCCCCTGAACATCTGGTTCAGATGATCCTGCGTATCTCGTATCTCATCAAATGGGTTCCATCGACCGATCGAAGGAAAGGTACCCCTCCGTGCTAATTCTCGTTTCATAGTTTACACCACTCCTTGAAAGTCTACAATATAACACTAACTACCAAAAATAAATAGATTACGGCATACTTCCACATATTTTTATTTATAATACCCCAGACTGTAGTGTAGGGCTGCTGACAACTAACCAGTATTGTCTATCAGAACCCGCACCATTGATCAGGTTCAATGCTATCGATCGGACACAGCACTGTCGATCATCAATTGTACCAGCTGGTGCCCGTCCACCAGTCCCAGTGAACCGTTCGCTACCGAATCCTCGTCATAGGACACCACATCATCAGGATCATTCCCGTTCGTCTGATATACTGCGAACGGTACCGGATCGGACGTATGTGTTCGCAGGGATATGGGAGTGGGATGGTCTGGAAGCACCATGATCGTGCAATCGTCATCCAATTCCCCGGCCAACCTGAGGACCGTGCCCACTACCTTTGTATCAAAGTCCTCAATGGCCTGGATCTTCGCACCCAGATCCCCCATGTGGCCGGCCTCATCCGGAGCCTCCACATGCACATAAACAATATCGTGATCAGCCAACGATGCGATCGCATACTCTGCCTTGCCCACATAGTTCGTATCCAGATAACCTGTTGCTCCGGGCACCTCTATCACATCCATACCTGCACACATCCCGATACCCTTGACCAGGTCCACGGCAGATATAACGGCAGCTGAGAGACCATAGAGTTCCTTGAAATTGGTCATGTCAGGCGCATAACCCTGCCCCCACAACCATATGGAATTTGCAACTCCCTTACCTGCCCTGACCCTTTCAACGTTCACAGGATGGTTCTCAAGGATCTTCATGGATCTCTCGATCAACTGACACAACACATCGCTGTCCGGCCCGCGGGGCATATGAGCAGCACGACCCTCATCCACAACATCATGAGGAGGAGTGCATTCCGCATGTACTCCCAGATCACTGGATGCAACCATGAGATGCCTGTAACTGATACCCGGATAAAAACGGATATTCTCACTTCCGAGCTGACGATCGATCTCCTCGATCAGTTCCTCTGCTTCCTCGCTTGTTATGTGACCTGCGCTGTGGTCCGCAATGATATTATCAATGATCGTGATCAGATTGCACCTGAAAGCAACATCGTTCTTCTTCAGAGGCACATCCATACTCGCCGCTTCAAGGGGAGCCCTGCCAGAATAATACTTCGCCGGATCATAGCCCATGATGGACATATTTGCAACATCACTGCCCGGCGGGAAGCCCTCCGGAACATTCTTCGCGAGACCTGTACGGCCATGTCGGGCCATGTAGTCCATATTCAATGTGCGTGCTTTCTGGAGCACAGTCACATCACCCAGTTCGCTGATCGGGTGATCAGCCATTCCATCCCCAATAAGTACAACATACTTCATAGGTACACCTTTTCCCAATCCATCATGGCCGATAAACAAATATACTGTCAAAGATATAAATAACTTCATCTCTCAATATCATACAGATCAATATTGGATGTGAAGTCTCCATGAAATATATACATTTTGTACCAATGATCCTGTGCGTAGTATTTTTAGCGATAATGATGCCTGTCAGTGCAATCGAAACAGAGGGCATGATACACTATTCTGAACGTGTCGTGGATGTGGGCGAGGACATCTCACTGGAGCAGGGGTATTCCCTGTATGTGGTGGATATCAACAGCGAGACCGGTGATCTCTGGATACGGGCATCCATCAACGGAGAGGAAATTGATGATGGAGAGGGAACTGCAAAGGACAACGAACCCTTTGAGTACGTGATCACAGTAGAAGAAGAGGATAACGGCGACGATTATGAGACTGATTACCTGATCCTGCGCATAACGCCCATGGATGTGATCAAAAGGAATGGAATGACAAGCTCTGAGATCAGGATAGAGCAATACCTTGACCCACAAATAGATACTAACGATTACCTGATAAGTGGATCATCGAGATCTCTGGAAGTTGGCCAGCCCCTCCAGCTCGAGGATGGATATGCACTTTCCGCGTCTGAATTTGAGGACAATACTGTCACATTGGTGCTCTGGAAGAATGGATATGCGGTCAAAGAAGAGGATGAGCTGGAAGAGGGAGATATCTTCACCTATACAAAGACCACCGATCGGGGAGAGCAAACCATCTTTATTGCAAAGATCAATTATCTCTTTGATGGAACAGATAAACAAATGGTCTCCCTCAATGATGTATCGCAACGAACTGACGTGGTCTCCGAGAGCCAGACCATGATCATGGTGACAAGTCCGGACGGAGGGGACGTTTGTACAGGAGAGGTCGCTGTAGTACACTACGCAATTGAAGATGATGTGGCCATGGTGGAAGTGTTACTCGATAGCAAAAACATTGATGAGCGCAGGGAAGTGGTGGCTGGTACATATTCGACACTCACCGACAAACTGTCAACCGGTGACCACGAGGTAGTTGTGAGGACCACATCCCCCAGCGGAACCATAACCACGGATACAATACAATTCACCTTGGGAGAAGATACAGCCAGTGAAACTGCCACGGATGTTGCTTCGGAGGTGGGAGATGTGATCGAAAGTGTCAACGGTAGTGAGGGGATCGCCGATCTTGTGAAAACACCCGGGTTTAGCTTGCCCATCACACTGTTGTTACTGTGCGCTGCTGCGCTGATAATGCGCAGATGAGAACCATATATCCGATCATTCGGATCTTATATCACTTTTTTGATTCATAATCTTTATAAGTAACTGTTGTATTAATACTGCCAGAACACCTGATATCAATAACAAATAATGTGATAATACCATGAGATACATAATGAAATTCGGCGGAACATCCATTGCGGATGGAAAGAAGATACGCCATGTTGCAAAACTGCTGAAAGACTACCATGAAGAAGGTAACCAGATCGTTGCCGTGACGTCTGCTCTGGGAGGAGTTACCGACGGACTCTTCAACAATGCTATTGAGGCATCGAGGAAAGGGAAAGTTTCCCATGTAAAGGAATTCATGGTCGATCTCGCTAAAAAACACTATGATGCGATCAGCGATGCTATTGACGATGAAAAGATCATAGATGAGACCGTGGAACAGATCGATACTCGTATAGATGAACTGGAAAAAGCACTGATCGGTATCTGCTACCTCGGAGAACTAACCCCCCGTTCCATTGATTATATATCATCATATGGAGAACGACTGGCTGTGCCCATCGTCAGCGGTGCGATCCGATCCCTTGGTATCAGGTCAAAGGCCCTTACCGGAGGGGAAGCAGGAATAGTTACAACTGATGAGTACGGTAATGCCCGCCCCCTTGAACGAACATATGGACAGATCAAACAGACCCTCTCTCAGTTGATAGAAGACCACGTCCCTGTGGTCACCGGCTTCATTGCTGAAAGTGAGAATGGTATCATTACAACACTGGGAAGAGGAGGATCAGACTTTTCTGCGGCCATGATCGGAGCATCCCTCAATGCTGATGAGATATGGCTATGGAAGGAGGTCCATGGCATCATGACCAGCGATCCGAAGATCGTGCCGAATGCCAAACCAATACCACAGATATCTTACATCGAAGCCATGGAACTATCGTATTTTGGTGCAAAGGTACTGCACCCCCGGACCATTGAACCTGCGATAAAACATGGTATTCCGGTACGTGTGAAGAACACTTTTGACATCAATTTTGAGGGAACGCTTATTGTGGCTGACCAAAGACCGAGTGAATCGGTGGTCAAAGCTGTTACACTTATCCGGAACGTTACAACCATTAACATCTCCGGTGCAGGGATGGTAGGCACGATCGGAACGGCTGCCAGAGTGTTCTCGATCCTCGCGGATGCAGGAGTGAACATAATAATGATCAGCCAGAGTTCATCCGAAGCTAATCTCTCATTCGTAGTAGAAGATTCTGATCTGGATGATGCCATTGAAGCATTGAGATCCGTGATGCACAATGATGTGATCAGAGATGTTGTACATAATAAGGATGTCTGTGTGATAGCTGTTGTTGGTGCAGGTATGGACGGTATACCCGGTGTGGCAGGACGAGTATTCAATGCCATTGGGCAGAAGATGATCAATGTGATCATGATCAGTCAGGGTTCATCACAACACAACATATCCTTCGTGGTCAGTGAAAAAGACGCGGTGCCTGCGATACAGCTGCTCAACCGTGAGTTCGAGCTTGGAACTGATCCCAGTGGAGAGTGAATTATATGAACAAAGAACACCTGACATATGCCGATTCCGGAGTGGACATCGAACAGGAAGAGTCCACCATCCAGGCACTGACAAGCAGCATGACCTACCGACGGAAGGGACTTGGTGCTCCACTGACTGACATAGGTCACTATGCGGGGCTCATTGATTTTGGCGATTATGCCCTTGCAATGGCGACAGATGGTGTTGGCTCAAAGGTCCTCATTGCCAATGAAATGAAACGCTGGAATACCATGGGGATCGACTGTATCGCCATGAATGTAAATGACCTGCTTGCCATCGGAGCCGAGCCAATAAGTTTTGTAGACTATCTGGCCCTTGAGGAACACTCTGATGAATTCGCCCGCCAGATCGGCGAAGGCCTGACGAAAGGTGCCGAGATATCACGTATGTCCATTGTGGGAGGAGAGACCGCAACCCTGCCCGAGATCGTTAACGGTTTTGACCTGGCCGGCACATGTCTGGGCATGGTCAGGAAAGAGGAGGTCATCACCGGCGAGAAGGTCGTCCTGGGTGATGCCCTGGTAGCCATACCCAGCAGCGGAGTACACAGTAACGGATACACGCTGGTACGCAGGATCATCGGTGATTCCGGATACTCTTTTCATGATCCTTTCCCCTATGATATCTCGACCACGATCGGGGACGAACTCCTGATACCCACACGCATTTACATGGAAGTACTGGATGTGATAAAGGAATGTGATGTACATGGCCTGGCCCACATCACCGGCAGTGGTCTGCTGAAACTCAAACGGGTAACTGACCTTGGATTCGAGTTCTCGGATCCACTGGAACCGTCTCCCATCTTCAAGTTCCTGCAGGAACAGGGACACGTTGACGATCTTGAGATGTATAAGACATTCAACATGGGTATGGGTTTTTTGATAATACTCCCACAGGACCAGGCTGAAAAGGCAGCCAACATGACAGGTGGCAAAGTTGTGGGTCACATCGTGAAAAGTGGTATTCATGTGAAAGACCTTATGATCGTTTGAGGGAGAAAAATGACCTGTATCAGTGAAATACCATACGAGATCCTGTTGAAGGATGCAACGCCTGTACAGTGTGAAGCATATATCCGGAAACACTGCGATGAAGTGTTCCACGTCCCCGGAGGATACCGGTTACGTGGTGTATTCCTTCGTGGCGGGAAGTCCATACCCATAGGTAGTAGCGGTAGCGACATTCTGTTCCAATTTGTGAAACCATGCACCGGCCTGTTCGTGCTCAAATTGTCAGATGCACATGATGAGATCGAGAAGCTTCGTTCCAGCGAACTGAAAAATTGACCTTAAACCTTATTGTATCTTTGTTCTTTTTGCACGCCCTACAACGCACCTGATGAAATCTGTTGTTGGAAACTCGTGGATGGTCGTTGCTACGACCAGACCATCGCCAACGCTCTGAGCAACCATGACCGGTTGATCATCACTGTTCTTAAAGATGACCTGTCCATCCGTATGTGAGAAATATCCATCGCATTCCACCGGCTCAGCCGGATCATCAACAATACACCGGGTATCATGATCGACACTTTTCACAAGAAGCGTAGCACCATGTTTTCCCACATATTCAAGCTCGAACGGCAACCAGTCATATCGGTATTCGGGAACCACTGCCCCAAATACGACCAGAGTACCACCCTCTTGCACGAACCTCTCAAATGCCCGTGCATTGGCCTCGATACCCTGCAGTACCTTCGTGTATGATGGATTGGCGAACCCGGTTGGTATAACCAGACATTTACAGGGAGGAAGGAACGGCGTGCCAATAGCGATCGAGAGGATACGCTGGCATTTCAGGTCGCATTCAGTGAACAATTTCTCAAAAAGCAGAGGAGCATCCCATACCAGCATTACATCGGTCATGGGATACTCGTGTGGTACGATCAATGATTAATATTGTGGTACCTTCCGACACGGGTCGAATTCAAGTGTACGTTATGTTCAGTAATGGAGCACTGTCCGGGACACCACTATATGACTCAACCGTTCTCCGACCAGATCCGTTGATGATAATGGACAGGGAGTTACCAGAGGACCAGCCGGGCCTGTTGATCACTTCCTGAATGACAGCAGAGACATCTGGTGATTCCAGGGTTTCCCCAACTGCAGGAGCCGGGAGATCATCCCACTGTACATAGCTGGTAGTCTTCGTCCTATTCGTAATATCATAATCGTCATTGTCAAACTCAGGAGAATCATCGATATCGTGACCATAGATATTCAGATCCGTGTTCCTATTCTCCTCCTCATCAATAACGAACACCAGGTTCGCAGATCCTATAGTACTGCCCTGTGGGATAGCTACACTCGTGAACCGAATCCCGATCTCCTGATCACTGCCATCACGAACCAGTTCAAGATCGGAGCTGTACCTGTACATATAACCATTTGACACCCGTTCCTCAGCATCGTCATTCGAAGCACTTATTCGATATGAAACAGAATAAGGGATGGTAAATGTGCTGTAATGCTGTTGGATCTCCTCCGCACTCAGCGCCCGATCATAGATTGCCAGTTCATCTATCATACCATCGAAGAAATTAGAATTGCCCTGGTTGCATCCTATCATCATATCTCTGTCACTTGTACTAAGCATCCCACTGACACCCTTACTGTTGTCCATCACACCATCGATATAAAGCACGATCCTGGACCCATTATATGTTGCAGCGACATGATACCACTGTCCATCTGCAGGATACCGCCCGTGTTCCTTGCCCCAGTCCCACTGCACGGCCTGATTCGAATTACTGATCCTGTATGTCACTTTCCAGCCACCCCACTTATCTTTTACCAGACTGAAAGCATCCCAACCTTTATCGATAATAGATCCACTGACACCGCCGCTTCCATCGGTTGCCTTGACCCATCCAATGATCGTAATTCTATCCGTGATATCCAGATTATTGGAATCCAGGACTTTCACATGATCATTATTCCCATCAAAGCTCAGGGCACTGTTGTTGGCACCTGTGGCCCAGGTCGCACCATGGATAGTACCATCGTTGCCATCCGCAGAATCATATGTGATCGTACCAGTATTCTCGTCCATTGACCATTGGGACACCAACCCACTATTCTCTTCGGGGCTGGTAGCAGCATAGTGCGATGCAACATCATCTGCGGTCCATGCAGTATTATTCACATGTACCTCATCAATAATACCCTCAAAATATGACTTTGGTGTGCTATCAGCCCACCTGCCTATATTCCAGCGATCTACATCACTAT